>JADJDU010000009.1 GCA_016702505.1 Microthrixaceae bacterium | reverse complement strand
GCGCAAAGAGTTCAGTTGGATGATGGTCGGAGGGCGGCCTTGCTGCTGGCCGGACCATCCCAACAGCACTTCTGATCCACGGTCCCGGCGGAGTGCCGATCTATCCCGGATCAACACCACCGGCGACGTCCAGTCACCGCGCTACCAAGACCACTAAGGATCGACCAGGCCTGCCAACGAACGCCAACGGCACCACCCGTAACACCACGTCAGTTATGAGACCAACGGTCGATCGGATCGAACAGCAACTGGTGGCTCGAACAGCCATTGGTCGGGTTTGCGTCGATGCAACACGACACCGAAACCGGCTACATCCACACCGGAACCCGCTACTATGACCCCAAAGCGGCCAATACACCTCCAGCCACCCACTCACGCAAGCATCGGAATCAACCCCTGCAGCTTCGCAGGAGGAAACCCATCGGCAATTGGATCGACTTGGGCAGGGGATTCTCAGGGTCATGGGTACCTGGCTCAGCCTTTCCGGACTTCGGTTAGACCAGTCGATTCTTCGAAATCCCTGGTTTCAGGCGGCAGTGGTTGCAATGCCTGCACAGCTTCCGCCTGGTCCTGTGCCGCTGCCAACGTGGTGATTGTAACATTCAATGCTTTTAATCGGTTCAATGACTATGGATTCTCTGGCAGTTCTTTGTTGGGACGGTGTTTGACGTTGTATTGCGCTGATCCCAACTGGGAGTTGGAACTTTGGCGAAGGAGCCTCATGCAATGGTGAATGCGTATTCTATCCCGCTGTTTTATTACTCAAAGCCCTCGGCTGGAGCAATTCGCCAACTTTGGGCGGCAAATGGTGCGCTAGCTGCGGCCGTATCACTTACAAGCTACGGTTTTGGTAAATACGCCTTGGTCCACCCCGGAAGTGGAGGCGCCAGTCGACCAGGTCAGTGGGTGCAATTGATGCGGCCCTTCGTGATCGAATTTCAGTGTGCGGGAGTAAAATACGGAAGCGCGCGTAGGATACTGGTTAGAACAGTGTCTTGCCGGCGCGATCACCTCTATGGCCATCCTGGGGATGCCGATTTGGCAGACTGCGACTGGTCTTGTGGTTATTCTTGCCTCCGGTCTATTGCCTTGCCTCCATTTGGTGGGAGCGGATGAGCATGGTCTTATCATCACCAATAGACTGCTGCGCCATAGAAGTATTCCATGGGCGCACGCTACTAGTCCGTATTTGAAGTTCGCCGAGCAGCTTGGTGGACATTGTGAGGCCAGCCTTGGCGTTGGCAGTGGGTATAACGCAAGACGCGTAGAGATGTTTGCTTTGAGTGGCTATTTCCTCAACCTGACTTCCGTGGGCATGCGGTGGCCATTAGTCGTGGAGGCGCTTTGGTCAATGAACCTGATGGGCGCAATCAGCGGTTCGGTGAAAGGTTGAAGTGGGCGCACGAAAATCGGCGGTCCGATCGCCTCGTGGTCCGGTCAGTTTTCCAGTGCATGACTATTGGCGGGGCGCATCCCTCATCTTGTTTGGGGTGTTGGCACTGGTATATGACGCGGCATTTGGCAATGGGTGCTAGTGTCATTGTTGGGGCACACTTCATAATGACTGGTGTCACGAGGTCAGCTGAGGTGGACACTGATGGACTTCGGGTGCGGTACAACCTCTGGGTTGCAGTTAGTCTTGATTGGGCCGAAGTTAGGGGATTGTGTGTTGTCGCGGAAGATCGAAATGCGCTGAGGGTATGGGTGGTTTCAAACGCAAACCTAATGGTGCCCATTCCCCGGGAATCGTAGTTGGGTATTCCCATTTGCGAATGATGCCAGTTGCAATTTCAATCATCGACGATATTGCATGTTCGCACCGGATGCTATGCGCGATGATCTTATGCTCGAACCCACCTCCGACAGTCCGTTGAGAATAAACCTGCGCGAAGTTTCGGGTTGGGGTGATGCGGGGTCCGCGTAGGCGAGCCTCTGGGTGGGCAGCATCGCGGGTCTATGACCTCCCACGTACCGCCCACTCCAGAGGCTCTGGCCTCTACTGTGCCCCATTTCTCCGCGGAGGCGCTGGCGCATCTGATCGCAGCGATCACCCGTTCTTGCCGCCACCACCCAAACGTGGTCCCAAGGGCATGGCGATCACCGAACGAGTCCGGCTCGCTGGCCTACCTGCGCGAAGGGTGTCGACTCGGGGCCGGCCCCATCACCTCGATCCCCAACACGACCCTGCGCGACAACATCAACCCGGTGCTGGCCGCGTTCGACCCAGCTCGAAGCGGTGCTGCCCGACGGCACCGTGATCGAGAGCTTCGACGACGTGATCCGATGGTGTGCCAGGAGGGCAAGGTGATCATCGACGGAACCGACTTCACCGTTGCCAGACCAGGCGATCAAGACCTCCAGCGGCCCTTCTACTCGGGCAAACGCAAGACTCACACCACCAAGACCATCGCCGTGTGCGATTCCTCCTCGAACCTGATGTGGGTCACGCCGCTCGTCGCGGGTGCCACCACGACCTGACCGCGTTGCGTGATGCCAGCCTGCCCGACCATCTCGCTGCGTCGAACCTCGCTGTTCTCGCAGACTCGGGCTTCCAAGGCCTTCAAAATGACGTGCCCGAGATCAGGCTGCCCACACGTCGACACGGCACGGCCAAGACCCTCACCATGGTCGACCGCTTCTTCAACACGCTCCTCGCGTCGAAACGAGTGCGAGTCGAACACTCCATCGGCCGCCTCGCAGTGGCGCTGCCTCACCGTCCCAAACCAACGCCGCGACCTACTCGAACGCTGGCTACCAATCTGCTTGGCCCTGACCACCTTCCAGCAAGCATGGCCCCAATCATGAAACTCCGCTCGGGTCTAATCACCGGTAATCCACTAGCTCCCCAGGACGTGCCACAGCCGACGAACACAGATGAGCGTGAAATGAACCCCTTCCAATTGCTTGACCGTCTTCCTCTGCTCTACAAATGGCTTCGAGGTATTCGGGACATTGTCAGATCTCCTTTTCGCGGTTTCCTGAAGGTTCGACCCCCAATCATTCCTCCAATTCCGTGCTCGATCCTCGGAGGGTTCTGTCGGTACAGCGAAGAGGGAGTGCCAATTGCTCTAAAGGGTGATAGTTGGAGCTCCAAGATCGGCAGTCTGGGATCGAGGTTCACATGCTTCGTTGGGTAAATCTGAGGCAGTCGTCCCTTGCAGTTCGCTATAGAGCCATGTCGCTCGTTGGGCTCGACGTGAGGGCCAGCCGCCTGGCCAGGAGAGGCGAGCTGGCGTTGACGGTGCAAGACCCTGGAACCACAGATGTCTACCAGGTCTACGTTGTTGAGCCGACACTCATCTCCAGCATACTTGACCTGGTTGTCTGGGGCGGAAGTGTTTCGGCCGATTACAGACTTTATCTTTTGGCGCCAGGCGGACGGGTATCGCAACTAGCGGCCTTTGGGAGTGCTTATGATGAGAATCTATGGATTCAGAGAGCTGGCGAGATAGTCTCTGAATTGGGAGTTGAGGGCTTGCGATCCTTCGCTAAGTCCTAACACGCTATTCGACCAGTGCTGGTTGGGGAATTTTGGGTGTTGAATGTTCGGTCCGATCGATCGTCGACGTCGATGCCGCTTTTCGCAGGTCGGACCCCAGGTCGGTTAGGTCGAGTTCGCCGTCTCAGCGCAGTAGCGGCACCAGCGTCTTGAGCATCGGCGCCAGACGCTTACCAGCCGGGCGTTGCGGGCCACACCTGAGCCACACCCAAACGGAGGAACCACATGAGGCAACGAATCCCCCTACGCGGAGGTTTCGAGTGAGTCAATACGTCTGGTGACCACTTCCTGGTCAATGGGGATATCGTGGCGCGGTGGCACGCTGAGGAGTTGTCGATCGATCGGCAGGGCAGGCTTGTCGTGCCCCGCTCCATGCGAGACACACTTGGCGCTGTTCCCGGGACGATCCGCATTCGCGAGGTCGATGGTGGCTTGCTCCTTGAGCCCCTGCCCACCGGACGGGACGAGTGGTGGCGCACCTTGCACTCTGAACTCGATGGGCTCACCGATTCCCAACTCGCCTCCCTGGCGGAGGAGACGACGCTGCTCGATGGAACTGCCGGAGATGGCCTGAGTGCCTAGCGAGATCAAGCGCGGTGACATCTGGCGGGTGGACCTCGGCAGCAACCCAACCGACCCCGAGCAGGCGTTTGTGCGGCCCGTGGTCGTGGTGAGTGACGATCGCCTCCACGATCCGCGGCTGAGGATGTGCGTCGTGGTTCCCGGCACGAGCACCATCCGACGGATCAGCTTGCACATGGTTCTCGAGCCAGATGCAGACAACGGTCTCGATGCACTTACGGCATTCCAGCCCGAGCAGGTGCGCTCAGTCTCGGTCGACCGCTTGCAAGATCGCATCGGTCGCGTAGGGGCGATCGGACTGGCGCAGATCGACGAACTCCTGCGCACGGTTCTCAACCTCTGAACCGGCCCCGGCTGTGGCCGTGGGGCGACACCAACCAGACCTACCCCGTGTGGTAGGCGGCTCTCGGGGGCCAGGTACGTGAGGTTCGGTCAGTCTTGGCGCTGGTCGTGGCGGAAGACCTCGCCGGCCCACAGCGCCCACGCCACCAGCAGCGGCTGGAAGAAGAGGCGTACGAGGCGGGCCCGATCGGAGTCGAGGCCAGGCACGTCGGCGTGTTCGAGGTACTGGGCGATGTTGCCGGGAAACACGATCACGAAGAACGCCGCGGCCAGGGCGCCGGTGGTTCGGCGGTGTCGGGGAAGTGCGATCAAGGCGGCACCGAGCACGATCTCGATCACGCCAGATCCCACGACGGTGAGGTCCTTGCTGATCGGAACCCAGTTGGGCACCTGGGCTTGGAAATCGTGGCGGAGGAACGTCAGGTGGCCGACGCCGGTGAAGGTCAGCGTCGCCCCGAGCAGGATGCGAGCGATGTTGCGTAGGCGGCGGCCGGCTGGTGGAGCTGGGGATTCGTCGTCGGTCATCGGGACACCTGCGGACATGAGCGGCTCACGGTCACCCAAGAGCCAACCACGATCCCCGCCGGTCCGCGCCGTGAGATCCGGAGTATCGGTGTTAGCAGTCCGAGATGGACTCCTGCCTCGGAAATAGTGACCGGACTGCTCCAGGGGAGAGAGCAGGCGATGGTGACTCGCAAGCTGATCGACAGTCGGGCGATGTCTCCCTTGGGCCCGCTTCATCGGTGGTCTAGCCGCGGCGCACGGCCGAGATCAGGCCGTGGGCTCAGGCGATCCTCGGGGCACCCGTTGTCTGCAACAAGAACAGGGAGTCTGATACCAGACTGATACCGTTGGTGCATGGCTATGACGCTTCGGTTGACTGAAGAAGAGCAGCGGGCCCTTCGGTTACGGGCTGAGGCGGAGGGTGTTTCGATGCAAGATGCCGCCCGTCGGGCGATCCGTGAATATGTAGAGCGCCAGGGTCATCGGGACCGGGTGGCGGTGGCGGGCGATCGGATTGCAGACGTTCATGCCGCTGCCCTGGAGCGCCTGGGGCAATGAGTTGGCACAACGTCGAGTTCCTCGACCTCGACGACGTGCTACTCCTCATCAGGCGCCACCTGGGCGACCCCCACCGATCAGAGACGCCGGACTGCTGGCATCAGCGGTGGCGCGTCCCCAGGCCACGGTCTTTGGTGAGGACGCCTACCCGACGATCTGGATGAAGGCCGCAGCTCTGCTCCAGTCCATCGTCATCAACCATGCGCTGGTTGACGGCAACAAGCGGCTTGGCTGGCTTACAACGGCCACGTTCTTGGAACTGAACGATGCAAGTGTGGTCGGCGCCAGCAATGACGAGGTCTATGACCTTGTGATCGAGGTGGCCTCGAGCGATCTGTCGCTGGAGGAGATCGCCTCTCGGCTGCAGACCTTCGGCCTCGCCTGATCTCCGGCCGGGCGGGGCTGCCGGGGCGGAGGCGCGCTGGAGGAACCGGCCGGATCAACAGCGTTAGTGGTCGGGGTGAGGTACCGCCACCACGTTCAGGCCGGCGATTCCGGAGAAGTCGCCGGGGTTGCAGGTGTGGATCGGCAGGTCGTTTGCCATGCACACGGCGGCGATCATCGCGTCGTAGGCGCGGGCTGACGTCTTTCTGCCTGCTTCGTGAAGCGATGCGGCGACGCGGCCGAAGGCTCGGGCGGCCATTGCATCGAAGGGCAGCGGGTCGAAGTCGGCCTCGGCTTGTTGGAGGTGTGCCTGCCGGGCAGCGCGTTCATCGGCAGTGGCAGCGACAAGCGGACCCACAGACAACTCGGCGAGGGTGACGGTGGTAATGAGGGGCTCGGTCGGGAGCAACTCATCGGCTTCGATTCGGCCCAGAAGGATCACCGTGCTGGTATCGAGGACACCCCTGGCCACGTCAGATCCCTGGATCGAGTACGTCGTCGATATCGCGTCGAAGGGCCGCCGGGTCAACCTGGGGGAGGCGGGCCCAACGCTGGCGCAGCTCAGCCAGCGGAGTCGCGGGCCGGGGGAGCCCGACGAGTTGGGCCACGGGCGTTCCAGCGCGGGTGATAGTTAGGCGCTCGCCACGCTGGGCACGCTCGACGACCTCGCCCCCATGATTTCTGAGATCTCGAATCGACACCTCGGACACGGCCAAAGCGTATCACGCGTGATACAGCGCTCACGGCGGTTCAACCCGGGGCTCTGGTGAGCACGGCCCTGAGGTTCGGTCAGTGTGGGATGCGCCAACCACGGTCCCAGCCGATCCGCGGCGTGAGATCGGGAGCAACTGGGCAGTAGTCCGAGATAGAGTCATAACTCGGAATAGTGCCGGAGCTGGTCCGAGGAAGGAGGGAGGTGATGGCAACCCCCAAGGTCGATCGACAGCCGGTCGATTACTCACTTGAAAGCGCTTCACCGATGGCCTGGCCGCCGCATGCGTCCGAGGTCAGACCGTGGGCTCAGGCGATCCGCGGCGGCACGAAAGAGGACCGGATCACTTCCTCGGTGACCGTCTCATTGCCCCCGATGATCGCGGCCGAGACCATTGAGATCGATGGACGTCTGGCCGGCGAGGTGGAGCGCGCCGTGATGGAGATCAGTTCGCTCGACCACTGGCACGCCGGCGATCTCAGTGCTCTTGGTGCCATGCTCGTGCGGACGGAGTCGGTGGCGTCGTCGAAGATCGAGCGGATACAGGCAGACATCGACGACTTCGCCAGGGCTCTCCACGGGAGCAAGGCGAACACGTCGGCAGCGTCGATGGTGGCGGCTACCAACGCGCTGGAAGTGATGGTCGAGGACGTGGGTCGTACCCGAACCGTCACCCTCGAGATGCTTATCCGCGCCCACCGAGCATTGATGGTCGATGACCCCAATGAGGCTGATGGGGCCGGTCGCCTCCGCTCCGTGCAGAACTGGATCGGGGGGAGCGACCATTCACCCCGAGGTGCCCTTTACGTGCCCCCGCCCGCTGACACGGTGGAGGGATACATGGCGGACCTGGTTGAGTACGCCAACCGTGACGACATGCCGGCCCTCGTCCAGGCTGCGATCGCCCACGCCCAGTTCGAATCGATCCACCCCTTCATCGACGGCAACGGCAGGATCGGCCGAGCGCTGGTCAACACGATCCTGCGTCGGCGCCAGGCCACCCGTCACGTGGTGATCCCGCTGGCGTCGGCCTTGGTGGCACGACGGGACCGCTACTTCGAAGCGCTCGGCTCATATCGCGCTGGTGACGCCGGTCCAATAGTCACTTCATTCGCTCGGGCCGCCGCCGGGGCCGCAGCCGAATCAAAGGTCACGGCGCTTCGTCTGGCCGAGGCGCCCGCGGAGATGGCGGCCATGGTCGGTGGGGCGCGGGCGGGGAGCGCCACCGCAAGATTGCTGGCAGTGCTTGCGTCACAACCGGTGCTGTCAGCTGAGGAAGCGGCCGACGCCATCGGCTCCTCGGAATCGAGCATCTACGCCGCGCTCGATCGGCTGACCGAGGCCGGCGTACTGAGGACCCTGACCACCAGGAAACGCAACCAGGTCTGGGGCGCCACCCTGATCCTCGACGAGCTGGCGGACCTGGGAGTCAGAATCGAGGCCGCGGCCCGCTAGCGCCAGCCGTGTGCTGTTATCAACACACACGTCCCGATTCCGTGTTGTGTGCTGTTATTCACACACGATTCGGCTCGGTGGGTTCACCATTCGCTGTCGGAGCTGCGCAGCCACCAGCCCGTCTCGAGTTGCATCGTCGATGCCCACAATCTCGACCCCTACGCCCCACGTCGAGAGCGCTTCAGCCTTCCAAGACTGGCGTGACGCCCGGATAGTTACGACCCCGCCACAGCTCCACCCGCTGGCGGATGTCGTTGATCAGCGAGTTCTGCTCCCGGCGCTCACCGGTGATGTCGAAGTCCAGCGAGGTCTGGGAGGGCTCGGGGGCTGAGGTCCCTGACTCGTTTGCCTTGCCGCCGGCTTTGCCCGACGTCTTGGCCTTGCCCTTGCGGGTTGGAGGGATCGGAATGAACGACTCGCTCGGCCGGCGACCTACGAGGATCTCGCCGGTGGGCCCGTTCGGGCCAAGGGCAAAGTGACGGCCGGGGGCCTCGTAGGGCGAGTTCAGGATCGGATTATCCAGGGCTTCCGCCGTCACAACCCCTCCCGTTCGATGGCGTCGGAGCGATGGTACGCCGAAGCCGTGACCCACGCCGTCGGGCACGTTCCCACTGCTGCTGGGGTCGACGGCGACCAGCGTCAGCCGCCCGTTCACGTTTGACGATCCAGCGGGTCGGCTGGCCGGTCACCGCCGCGATCACGTCGAAGTCGTGGTCGTAGTGGAGGACCACGGCGTCGTTGACCTCGGCCGTCGCGGCGATCATCAGGTCTGGTAGTGGAACACGATGCTGGCCCCTTCTGGCGAGAAGTCCTTGAACCTCCAACGCTCGATCCATTGCCCGTTGGTCAGTGGGTAGCCACGGCAACGTGGCTATGTCCGAGCGCAACGTCTCATAGTCCTGGCGGTTTCGTGCCGAATAGAGCACTTCGAGGGCAGTGACGTGGCAGGAGGCCAAGGCACCCTCGACAAGGAGCAGGGCCAGCAGGTCACGCGCTGCCGTGCTGTGTCGCCGCTGCTCGAGAGCCGACTTGTCAGCCAGGTGGAGCCCGGTCACCGCCAGGCATCCTCCATCACCGCCGGATCCGCCAGGTCACCGGCCACGTCGTCGAGATGGTCGAGGAAGGCCAGGCGACCCGCACGGGCTGCCACCTCTGCAAGGGCTCGGTTGACCGTGGCCACCTTGGTGGTTGTGCCCAAGACCTCCGCCGCCGCGGCCAGGTTGTCGTCGTCGATGTCGATGACTGTCCGGGTCATGGTCCACTCCTTGATATCAAGAACGAGAATGAACGATATCAACCTCTGATGGCGGTCGCTCCGGAGTTCACGCCGCGATCAGTGCGTGGCGGGCGTTGAGGGCGGTGATGTGGATGGGCTGGCCCTCCCGGTCGTTGGTGCGGCCGTCGATCACGCCCTCGACCACGCCGTCGATCACGGCCAGGCCGTCACGACCCTCGACCGCCACCCCGGCTCCGGCCGGGGCCCATGGCTGTAGGGCGCGTCCCGAGATGTGGCGAGCGAAGTAGCGGGCCCGGGCGCCGGTGGTCGGGATCACCGGGGTGAAGGCGGCGTCGGCCGCCACCCCGGTGAGGATCGGCTCCCATTCGGCGGCGAAGAGCTTGGGGTGGTCGAACACCTCGAGCAGGGCCGGGTGCCCACCGATCCCGATCAGCACGCCGCGCTGGCCGAGCAGCGGCCTGAGGTTGGCCAGCTCCCGGCGGATCTCCTCGGCGCGGGTGTCGGTGGCGTCCAGCAGCGAACTGGTCCTCGACCGGCCGCCGACCTGCTCGTAGCGGTTGACCTGGCTCCACACCCGACCCTGGTCGCCGCGGCGGAGGTCGTGACCGAGCGGGTTGTCTCGCGGGCCGACGATCCCGCTCAACGCTCCCCGAACGGCCAGGGGCGCTCGACGCTGGTGGAGGCGCTGTCGACCTCCGCCCGACCACCGGCCCTGTTCGACGCAGCGGACGTCGATGGCGATGGTGCTCTCGGCATCGACCACCACGCTGTGGAGCAGGGCCCGGTGCTGTTGGCCCCCTTCGAACACGGCGCCGGCGGGGAGAAGGAAGGTCTTGGCCGTCGGGTTGTCGACCGTCAGCCGTTCGACCACTGCGCCGCCGGGGACCTCACCGATGGTGACGCCCCGTGGAACCGAGGTGCGGATCGGCCGCTTGGGTTCGGGGGCGTCGGTCCAGACCGGGAAGACCGTGAGCGGGCCGATCTGGGTGGGCGAGCCGAGGTGGAAGGTGGGGGTGGTGATCATTGGATTCTCCGATCCGAATGGGTTTGCCGACCGCTCGATTCCACGGCGTTAGAGCAAGTATGCGCTAAAGCTCCACAAAGCGCAACTCTGCGCTAACTTTGGGTTGTGGCTTCCCCCGCTGACGCGACACCTTCCGGCGATCCCGGCCTGTCCGACCGGCCCGAGCCGACCGACTACTCCGGCCAGGCTGACTTGGGCGCCTACCCCCGCCCGTCGCTGGCGGTCGACGTGGCGGTCATGTCGGTCGTACCGGCGGCGTGGACGGTGGCACCGGACGGCGGCGGGACCGGCAGTGGGAATGACGGCCGGGGCGACGGCAAGGGCGACGGTCGGAGCGAAGCGGGGTCAGCGGCGCTGAAGCTCGCCGTGGTGTTGTTGCGTCGCGACGCTGCGCCGCACGCCGGGCAGTGGAGTCTTCCCGGTTCGTTCGTTCATGAGCACGAACGACTGGCCGACACGGTGAGGCGCACGCTCCTCGACAAGTGCGGCATCACCGACCTGTCGCCCACCCAGCTCCAGGTCTTCGACGATCCGAAGCGAGACAGCCGGGGCTGGGTCGTCTCCGTCGCTCACCTGGCCGTGGTCGCGAGCCAGAGGTTGGCCCCGCTGGTCAAGTCGGGCACCGACCATCTGTGCTTTGCCGCCGTGCCGGACCCGTCACCCCCGGCGACGGTTGATGCGAAGAGCGGAGCTGGCCCAAAAACCGCTCCGCTAATCATTCCCGGCCGGCAACGACGCCTGCCGTTCGACCACGACGAGATCGTGACCCTGGCGGTGGCCGAGTTGCGACGTCGCTACGACGAACACCCCGACCCCGACGGGCTCATGCCCGACCGTTTCACCCTGCTGGAGCTACGCCGCCTCCATGAGGCCATCCAAGGCCGTGAGCTCCAAAAGGACACGTTCCGCCGCCAGGTGATCGATCAACTCGAGGACCTGCACGAAACCTCCGACGGCACCGTCGGCCGCCCCGCCGCCCTGTTCACGGTGCTCAACCCCTGATCACCGGGTCTGGCTGTCTGGGAGCGCTGGTGACTACAGGGTGCCGGCGCTAATCACCATGCTGACGAGGGCTACCACCAGGGCGAGGATGATCTGGCGTTGGAGCGTGCGTTGTTCGCGGTGCAGCTCGTCGCGGAAGGCACCGAAACTGGTGTGGAACTCGGTCCGCAACTCGGAAATGTCGGTCTTGAGCTCCGATCGAAGCTCGGCCATCTCGGCTCGGAGCAAGGCTGACTCGGCCGTGATCCGCTCGTTGACAGACCCTTGGAGAGCCTGAATGTCGCCGGTTCGGGCGACGTCGCCCCAACCCTGGTGAGGTAACAGCTCCATCATGGTCTCGGCCTCCTCGGGCCCGAGCTGTTCATCGAGCCGCGTGAACAGATTCTGCCGATCTCGTTCGGTGATAGCCATGAGTTTCCTCGGATCTAGGCGTGCTTTCGGGGCCGACAGGCCCGAGGTGGCCCCAGCCAGGACCAGATTCGTCGACGTCAAGCGTAGGAAGAGGCGGTGACATCGAACGCCCTAGGGCCGCAAAACGATGATGACTCCAGCTGGCTCTCAAGGAGGACGCCAAGATCTGCTCGATCGCATCCGAGGCGAGAGAAGCGGAGCTGGATACCTCGGGTACGCGTATCCGGTCGGCGGCGACCTTGATCGTCTCCTCGGCTGTCTGGATCGCATCGTCGGAGATATCGACTTCGGAGAGAGCCTGCCTTGAGGTCGTGCACGTAGGCTCCGCGCATGTCGAGCCCCGGGCGGCGGCCGGCGTCTGTGTGCACCTGGATCTGCAGAGCGTGGTCGGCGTCTGCGCTCGTCGAGGTCTTGTAGTCGACGATCGCACGGGCGGTCTCGACGCCGCCCTCCTTGTCCAGGATCACGTCCGCTACCTGCCGAACGATGCGGCTGTACCATCCGCTGCTTGGGCTTCGGCCGCTCCGTGCCGAGTCTTGAACGGACCGGACTCAGGGGGAGATCGACATGGAGTATCTGGAAGAGCTTGAGCGTCTTCGCCAGCCGACCCCGGCTGACGATTTCGTGCGGCTCAGCCGACGGTTGTCAACTCACCTAACGGCGTTGGAGGAGCAGCAGTTCGAGCACGAGAGCCTGGACATCGATCTGGCTCGGCTGGTCACGGACCGGTTGACGAGGCTCGCCGGAGAGGCCGCAGAGTTGACTCCCGAGCAGCGCGGATGGCTGCGCGGTGCGATCGACTACTTCCTCATTACCACCGATATCGAAAACGACGTCCTCAGCCCGGAGGGCCTTGTCGACGACGCGAGGGTGCTCAACCACGCCCTCGAGCGCATCGGCAGGACCGACCTGCTGGTGGATGTGTCTGGGCGCTGAGGTACCTAGGGGACTACGGCCTTCAACACCCCGATGGCGTCCGCACGTCGGAGATCGTTGTGGAAGAACTGGTTGCTGTAGTTGCGAAGGCAGCTGTAGCACGAAGTCTCCTCGCCACACTCGCAGCTCTCCACCTTGGCAAGGGCGGCACGAAGAACCTCGGGGAGGCGTTCCGCGATCCTGAAAACGTGGCCTGCCCCGCCGGCCACGGTGTCGAACAAGATGAGAGCTGGCGCCTCGCCTCGGGCGTGAAAGAAGAGGGTTCCATCAACGTCGTCCCGAGCCACATCCACGGCTTCGACGCCGTCGAGAACCGCGTAGAGCAGGCTCCTGGCCTGAGGCTCATGGAGCTGTAGGTCGATGCGAATCTCGGCCACATCGGTGAGGTAGTGGTGACCGAGTTGCCGGTGTTGCAGCATGCCTGTGCACTTTCGGCCCGGACGACGGATGTCGTCGTGTTCGGCGGGGCCCTTTCCGCGTGTGCCTCCCCGTGGCGCTGGTTCGCCGGAGCCGCACCCCTCGCAGAGCCGAAAGCCGCGTCCGGCGGGCCCGCGATTGACGACGACGATCTGGCCCTGGCGGCTGGTCCGGAACGAGACGCGCGCAGAGCCTCCGAGCGACTCAAACGGGAGGAGCTCCGGTTCAGCGTCCCGGTAGTGCCCGAAGTGGGTATCGGTGGCCGACATTCGCTGGGGCCTGCTGTCTCCGGCCTTCTCCCCGGGGGCGCCCACGAAACCGAACAGGGGTAGAGCGAAGGTGCCCTTTGAGCCGGGTGCTTTCTCAGCCGATCCGCAGGTGGTGCACTCCGCGATCTCGTCGAGCTTGAAGCGGAATGCACCGCAGTCGGCGCAGATGGCCCACTTGTAGGTGGGCCATTGTTGGCCCTGCCGGGTGGAAAGTCCCACGCTCTTCCAGAGGGTCTTCGCCGCGACAACTCTCGAACCAGGCGCGTACTCGCTCACCGCGAGGCCGAGGTCGCGATTGAGGTCGAGGCTCGAAGCAACCGCGTTCCCCGTCCCGGCAAGGTTGAGGCTGACTACATCAACGGGGAATCCGTACTTGGGGAGAACGTTCCGACTCGCCAGAAAGCCGATGATCTGACGGCGCGCCAGTGCTTGGCGGACCTTCTTTAGCTGGTCTCCGCGGTAGCCAACTTGAGAGGCGTAAGCGTCCTCGATCATCTCGCCGAGAGAATCGAACTCCTCGGACACCTCGTTCATTGCCCGAGAGAGCCACCCGTAGGTGGGCTCGTCCGCGCTCTGGTGCAGGAGCGCTTGCACCCATTCCCAGGTGTTGACGCCGAGGTCTTCGTGAAGCTCCCCTGGCAGTACTCGCTCAAGGGCGGACCGCAACGGCGAGGGGTGCGCCTGCAACCAGTCGATCCAGGCCTGGGCACCAGATTGGCCGTCGACCTCGTCGACGAAGAACTCCTGTACCGACTTGTGCTGCGCTTGGCCAGAGTCGACCCAGGAGCGTTGGAAGGAGGCGAAGGCGACCGCGTGGGCGTGACGCCGGGCGATCGAAGGGTTGTCGAGAACGATCACCGGGGGTGAGACGAATCCGTCGATCATCTGACGCGGTTCGTCAAAGAAGGTCAGGTCATGGCTGCGTCGTTGCGCGAACGTGACCACCAACGCCGCTGAGTCGACCCGTCGACCTGCACGTCCAGCCCGCTGCACGTAGTTGGCCGGGGATGGCGGCACGTTTCTCAGTAACACTGCCTGGATCTCGCCCACGTCGACACCGAGCTCGAATGTGGTCGAGCAGGACAACACGTTGATCTCGCCGCCGACGAACCGGTCCTGAATGCGACTGGCTTCTGCCGCCTGCCATTGCGCCGTGTGCTCTTGTACCTCGATCCCGATGGCGTCGAGGGTGCGATACAGGCTGGCGTAGTGCATGCGGTGAAGCGCGTCGAGGTCTTCGATCGGGCTGACGGTTCCGTCACACCGCCACGTGGGGCAAAGTCCGCCGATCGTCCTCCACCAGACCTTTCGGCAAGTCCCGCACCGGAGTGGTCGGTGGGATGCTGAGGCCGGCCGGAACTCGAAACGTTCCCAGCTCAGACGTCGAAGGGGCCCGTTCTTCGGGTGGTCAAACGGCTCGATGGTCTTCTTCCACGGTCCGTCGTTCTCGGTCAGGTGTTTCCAAATCCCTTCGAGCAATTCTCGAGCGTCGGTCTCGATGCCCTTCCTGGCGCAGGCCTTCTCGACTATCTCGAGCCTGCGGTTCATGGCGGAACCCGGGAGCCACGTGATCACGTGATGATCAGGACCCGACGCACGTAGTCCCAGTTCGAAGTTCCTCGGCGCGAACCGTTCGTCGCGGATGTCCACACCTTCAGGAACCGTGATGGCCCCACCCGATCGCACCGTTTCGAACAGGAGCTGGAGGAGGTCGACCACCTCCTCCTGGGAGAAGCCCATCTGGAGGAGTTTCCGGGGTGGTTCCCAGCGTGTCGGTATCACGACCGCTATCTCCGCGATCCCGGTGCCCTCGAGGCTCTGGCGACGATCGAAGGCGAGCAGTTCCTCGGTCAGCCAGGCACCGACATCGCTCTTTGTTGATATGCGCTGTCGTCCGGGTCGATGACGAGCGCCTTCTGTGCTGCCTTACGCACGGCGTCCAGGACATCGGGCACACGCGGGGCCTCGTCTTCAGCAAGCTTGTCGATGGCCGCCGAGATCAGGCGGCGCTGCACCGCTCGTCGGTAGGTGCGCTCCAGGTACGGAGCGAAGAAGGCGGCGTCCTGTCGGCTATCCGAGAACGTCAGTAGCTTCCGTCCCTCGCCGACCAGCATGGCTACGTTCGACCCAGCGGGTGGGATCTCCTGATAGAGATCCGTGGCAACGACCGCCACCGGTGCGTCTGTGCCGGTCTGGAATCGGGTGACAACCTCGCCGGAGGACCTGCTCGCGCACGCAGCACACCGGTGGAGCACTGGGTCGTCCTTGGGTGGCCGAACGACTGTCACAGGAATGGGTGTGGGGGAGCCCGCGCAACCACAAGAACTTGTCGACTCGGGGCCGACCTTGCCGCAGCCGGGGCACAGGAATGCGGGCACAGACTGTTGCCCGGCGCTAGCGGCAGTGTCGATTGCCACTCCGTCCTCGTCATCTTCGTCTAGCGACTCGCCCACGAGGAGGTAGTCCGTATTGGTGGCGAAAGGTTGCGGCTGGTCGTACTTGCTGGCCTGGTCGCCCAGCTGCCCCACGAGATACTCGGCTCTGCAGTGACGACACACACCCAGCTCGAACATGACGGACTCGGTGCCTTCGAGAGCACACGAAGGGCAGGTCTTGTGGCGTGCCAGGTAGAGCCGGGGCCGGTCCGCCCGGTGACGCGGATGTCGGCAGGCGAACGCGCCCTCGAGTGACCGCACCCAGAAGTGGTAGCGGGCCGGAAGCAGGGGGGCGTCGTCGTCCCGGTCGCGCGCCATGACACACAAATCGACGAGAGCGACAGCGTCGGTATTGGCCCTTGGACCGGTGAATACCCGAGACGCTGCTTCGTTGAGTTCGACCGATCCGCCTTCGAGCGCTTCCTGCATGGCGATGACGTGGCGCTCGGGCCGCAACAATCGTGAGAGGTAGGTGGCCGGCGTTTCCTCGGCCTCTGGTTCTGGAACTCCCGCGATGCCGCGGAGGACCTCTGCCAAGCGGGCTGCTGATGCTCCCGATCGTGTCTCGACCTGAAGCTCCGAGAACTTCTCCTGTGGCAGCTCGAGACTCTCGGGTGCCTGGACCAAGCGCAGCCGACTCGCGGTGATGATGTCACCGGTACTCGTCTGCTCGTCCCACGAGAACTCCTCATCGAAGAGGCGCCGCCCGAACTCCACGAGTCTGGGGTGGTCCGCCAACCCGCGGCCCAGCGTGGCGCTGGTTGCGAAGCACTGCATCCTGCCCTTCTCGCTCAGGTGCACCCTGTCGCGGAGGCGCCGCAACAACATGGCTACCTCGGCGCCCTGAGCCCCGTTGTAGACGTGCGCCTCGTCGAGTACGAGGAACCTCCAGTGTTCGCCTGTAGGGCCATCGAACAAGGTGGTGTCGTTTGGTCGAAGCAACAGGTACTCCAACATGGCGAAGTTCGTCAGGAGGATGTGTGGCGGGCGCTCTCGCATCACCTGTCGGGAAATGAGCTCGCCGGCGACGCGTGGTTCGTTGGGGTATCGCCTTCGAAACTCCTCCTCGGCGACCACTTGGTCCTCCTCGGTCTCGCCCACGTAGCGACCGAAAGTGATGTCTGGCATGGAGCCGAGCATCCGGCGGAGACGCTTGGTCTGGTCGTTGGCCAGCGCGTTCATGGGATAGAGGAGAAGTGCTCGTACCCCTGGCTTGGCGAGAGTTCCTGCCTCACGTTCTCGGAGGAGGTGGTCCACTATCGGAAGGAGAAAGCTCTCGGTCTTGCCGGATCCGGTGCCTGTCGACACAAGCAGATTTCGGCCATCGGTGACGGCGGCTCGCACAGCCTGTTCCTGGTGCAGGTGTAGTGGCCGTTCGATCGGGAACGCACCAGGGTCTATGTCGTTCCAGCCGCCGCTCAGTACGTGTTCGTTCACTAGATCAGAGACGGACACCCCTGGCTTGAACGGTGCGGATGCCTGCAGGAAAGGGCCTCGGGTCAGCCTGAAATCGCTACTCAGCATCGCCTCGAACTCGGTAGCGACGGGGCCGCTCCGTGGGCTGAAGGTGGAGATGAGGTATCGCCGATAGGAGTCACGGATGCGTTTCGACGCTTCCAGCGGATCCAGAACTGACGTCACGTGGTTCCTCCATGAAGGGAATCGATTGTGCTCAGAGCGGTCAGCACCTGAGCAAGAACGAGATCGCGCATCACGAGCCGTGGGGCGAAAGTGGCTGCCTCGTGGAGGGCTCTTGCGGCCTCAGGGAAGGCGGGCACGTCGAGAATGACCATGAATGCTGCGAGAAGCGTGATCCGCGGAATCGCGGCCCACTGTTCGGTCCCCGTTGGTGGTCGGCGAGAGCCCAGGTGCTCGACGGCGACGGGCCACAGATCGAGAGGATGTCGTTCTAGACCCTTGTGGTCGGCCCACCACCGTTGCGCGAGCCCGGGATGCAGCTTCTCCGCGAGCAACCATTCCAGGTGGGCTGCCACCAGTTCATCGATACCGAGGATCTGGTCTGGGATCAGGTCCAGATGGGAACGAAATGTCGCCATCTGGTCGGCCCCCATGCCGAGGTAAACCTGGGTTACGGGCTCGCCGGTTGGTATCGGTTCGCTCTCTTGTGGGTTCCAGCCGGTGAACTCGAAGAGCCGGGCTGAGCGTTCCACATCCTTCGCATCTGCAAGTTCCAAGGCTGCCGCGATGGCGGGACTCACCGCCCACAGGGCTCGAGAGATGGCAGGGGGCGTCTCCACTGCATCGTTCCGTCGCAGTGCCCACACCATCTCTACCGAAAGGGACAGTGCAGATCGGCTTGTCACGCGCCCTGATTCAGCGCAATCCACCAGAGCGATCGCCGTTTGGAGCGGATGCTTGCCCAACAGCCATCGGAGTGACGAGAAACTCTTCGTTTCGACTCCGAAGCTTGGAACGAGTCCTGCTGCCATCTGCGCGGCAGAGTCCGCCGCGGCTGTGCCAGCTTTCTCCCATTCATGGTTACCAAACGGTTGGGCCATAAAGCCGGTAGCGATCGCCTGCTCGAGCCGGTCGAAAGGATCTTCGGCGGGCTCAGTGGAGAAGCGGAGGAGGACAGCGTTGAAGTCGCCTACCTGAACTAGCGCGGTGGAGGCAGACTCTCCCGTCGGCCGGGTCGGACTGGTCCAACCGCTGTCAACGGCGATCTCCGCCAGGTAACTCCCGGGCGCCACCCGCCCGTGACCGCCGATTGTCACGTGTCCGGCCTCATCATCCGGGATCGGTTCCTCGATGGGCCCGTCCCACGGCCTCATGAGCGGCCACAGCCTTGCGACGCGTCCTGTGAGCTGTCTTTCTTGTCTGAAGGCCAGATCGACCGTTGCGTATCCGCCGTCCAGCTTGACCGACGCCTTCAGATCGGAGATTTCCAGCGAGCGCCTTACGTGAGCGGCCGTAACTGGCAGTTGGCCAACCTGGAGTTCAAAGGCGAGCTGTGAGCTCTCGCAATCTCGCACGGCATCCGAGAACCGCCCGAGGTCGAAGACCCACCTTCCTTCTTCGCCTTTCGAGGTACCCCGGTCGCTTTCCTGGAGCACTTTGCTGCCGCTGGTTAGTGCTAGGCGGAGCGGAAGGTCCGAGCGGCCGGTCCTAACAACAAGCGAGGTGGGCTCGCGGCCCGTCAGCTCGTCCTCGACCACGTGCGTCGCCCTGTTGGAGAACGTGAGGCTCGTGGTTGGAGCACGCCAAAGCCCAGAGCACCTTCGCGACCCGCACCGAAATCTGGCGCTCTTGTCCGGATCCATCAGCGACGGCGCAGCGAACCTCATCTTCGGCGTCGGGAATCTCCAATGTGACTGGGATGCCGAATCCCTGGTGGTTGATCGACAGAGAGGGGCCTGCTGTGGTCACGCTCGAGGCTCGATCTCCAGGCATGAGCACCCGCTCAGGTCGCGTGATGCTCAGGCCCGGGCAAACAACGAAGCGGGTCCGGAGGTCCGCGCCCAGCGGTCCACGAACACTCAGCTCGACCTCATGGACCCCGCCGGGGAGTTCGAGGTCGAGGGTGGTCTCGGTGGGAACCTCCGCTGTTCGGATCGGCTGGGGGGTTCCATCGATGACTGACCGAATCGTCCAGTCTCCTGGCGGCACTCTAAGAGCAGGCAAGTCTGAGTAGACCGTGAGACCATCAGACCGTGTGTGGGGCAGCGGCTCACCTTCGAGACGGGGGCGCTCGGAGACACTGCGTACCACCAGCCTCGACCACGGCTTCTGGTCGTCTGCACGGATTGCGACGGCTCGTAGGCCGTGAAGGCTCACCTCCATTTGTCGGTATCCCGACCACGCCTGTCCTAGTTCTGGGAGCTCCTCGGTGATGCCGATCGGCGCCTGGGAGCCGTCCGCGGCGACCGCCTCGATCTTCGCATCGCCTGGCAACAGCACCCAGGCTCGCTCGAGGCGCAGGCCGCCAGCGGGACTGATCAGCCGCCCATCCTTCGGGTCGAAGAAGAGGGCGGACAGCTCACCGAGTCCTTCGAAGGCGACCTCTGACTTGGTCTCGAGACCGTCGATCAGGCTGACTGTCCAGCCGCGGGCCGCTCGAAGCGGCACCTCACGTTCCATGAAGCGCGAGACCGGGAATCGTTCGAACTGCCCGTCGCCCTGTAGGCGCCACGCCCAAACGTCTTCGGCCGCATTCAGAATTGGCAGCGTCAGTGTGGGCCCGGAGCCTCCCCAGGGGTCTAGTTGGATGACGGCTTTCGGGCCGGTCTGTCTCTTGGCGATGGACTCACCGCTGACGTGTTCCCGCTGTACGAACTTTCTGAACTCGTTGACGACGTAGGCCGGGAGCCCGAGATCAACTGGCTTGGATACGACACCGGAGCGCGCGTACTCCCTGAACATGTCGATCGTCCGATCGACGAGGTCGACCGCTAGGTCGCCGCCATACAGGAGGAAACGCTGCACCGGCTTGCCGATGCCGACGAACGGTGATTTCCGCGTCCGCCACAGCGCCAGCATCTCTGTCGCTGTGCCGGCCTGTCGGAGGAATCGGTGGATCAAGCCGAAGTAGCGGTCCAGCGATGACCTTGGGATGCCGCCGTGGGCGAGGATCGGTGCAACGTACCGCCAGGCGTTGTCGCCGTAGACCATGTCTTCGAACGTCTCGATCTTGAGTCCACGAATCGAATCCTCGAAGACTTGCCGCCACGTCTGACCAGCTAGCTGTGGAAGGTCGAGAGTCGTCCAGAACTCACCACCGTCGTAGTGGTACATCCCGTGCCCGACGAGGTAACAGGTAAGGAGCGCTGGGTACTGAACCACCACTTGGTTCGGGCGGAATCCTGCATCCAGGATCTGTTCGAGAGAGTCTCTAACTCTCTCGAAGGTGAGGGCATCGAGCCCGATCTCTGCAACCATCCGTCGGCCGCGGAGATGGTCGCGCATCTCGCGCTCCACGGCGCTGGGCCCGATAGGTGGCTCAGAAGGAGGAGCGATCCTTGCGGTCCGAACTGGTCGGGTCTCCTCTGAGCGATTGGCTGACCGCTCGGACGGTATTGGTGTGGGGGCGGCCGTCTGTTGTTTGCTGCGGAGTTGCCACCAGCCACGCCGTTGGGTGAAGAGGTCTTGCCGACTATTGAGGAGATTTCGCAGTTCGCGCGCGGTCAGGTCTGGGTGAGAGCCCTTGACCCACTCTCTCAGTTCCTCAACTGTCTGACTGGATATCTCGGAAAGGGCATGGAGCACGAGCTCCACGACATGGTCTTCTCTATCAGGAACTCGATCCTCTGCGTCTGCCAAGGTTGGCATCCTCCCCCAAACGCCATGCTCGTCGACGGCTACGTCTGATTGGTACGACGAAGGCGTGACTTGTTTGATCGGCATAGGACCCAGCGTCTTGAAGGGTCCTCTCGGTAGACCGTGCTTCCTTAGACGACAGGGTCAGCGAGGCGGGCCAGCGAAGCGGTCCAGGTATTGGGCTCATGTGCCAGGGTCTACGAACCGTGCGCTCGACGCGGCTCACCTGGGATCACCTCGGTCGAGATGTTCAGGTTGGAGCGATGACTGCGATGCCGAGGGACGCGGCCGCGGCGGCCAGCCTGCCGTCGTAGGTGACGATGCCCTCCAGGTCGTCGCCGAGGTCGATGGCCGCAGCGAGGTGGAGAGTGTCGAGGCTGCGCAGCAGGTCGGGTTCGATGGTGCCGGCGTACTCGAACACGGCGGTGGAGATCGAGATCAATGCCACCGAGTCGAGTACCGCACGGGCCTGTTGCACCTGGTCGGGTGCGCCCCTACGAGTGGCTCTGAGTAGTTCGGTGCGCAGCAGGTCGCTCGACACGATGGGTGACGTCGCGGTCGCAATCCAGTTCCGCAGCGCCTTGGAGCCAGCTTCTTCCACTACCAGTTTCACTGCGGCGGAAGTGTCGAGGTAGTGCGCCACGGCGGAGGCGCCTAGTAGCGCTCGGCGTCGCGCATCTCGGCCAAGGCCTCCGACAACGTCGGCTGACCGGATCGGCGGCGGGCTGGCGGGGGAAGCTCGGCCAGTGGTCGCCTCGCCGGACGGGCCCGACCCGAGGCCACCAGCGCTTCGAGCCGGGTTGCAGAGATGGGAACGAGTTGGGCTACCGGGCGCCCCCGGTCGGTGATGGTCACCTCGCCCCCGGCAGCAACTTCAGCGACAACAGCCGAAGCGTTCTGCTTGAGAGCCCGGACCCCAACTTCACCCATGTTCTACATTGTAGCTCATTTGCGTAATGATTGATCCCCATTGGGCTAGTTGCGATGCCGCGACGCGCCTTCCTCGAGGGCACCACACCGAACTCCTCGAATAGCTACGGACGAACGAAGACGGGGTCGCCGAACATCGGTGCCACCATGATCAGCAGCGATCCGTCGTCGACCTCGTTGCTCGGTACGACTAGGCACACGTTGCCGCTGGCGCTTCCACCCGGATACAGCTCCGGTGCATCGGAAAGGGCATCGGGTTCGACTGCATAGCAATCATCGTGAACCCGGTTGGCGGAACCGATTGCGCTTACATCAACCTTGATCCACGGGTTGATGGGTTCATCGCTTCCGTTCATCACGTTCAGGCTGACGAGGATGTAGCGCTCGCCGTCGGGTGGCGGATCGTTGAACTGGTTCTCTGCCATGACGGCGCCAGTGGCGTCCAGGTTCACCGAGGCGACCGACACCTCCACGCCGTCCGTCGTCACCAGCGGCGTGCCCGGCGCGAAGGGGTTCTCACGGGTGCCGGCTTCGGGCGCGGCAGTGGTTGTCGTGGCAGGGCGTGTCGTGGTGGTCGTCGTCACTCTTGTTGTGGTGGACCTGGGCGCGGTTGTGGAACTGGCGCTGTCGTTGTTGCCGTCAGATCGCTGTTCGTTCGAGCTTGCCGTCACAGAGGCCGCTTCCTCCGGGTCGTCCCGCCACCCCCGGCCGCGAGGCCCAAACCCAATGCGAGTACGGCGGTGACCAGCAGGGTCCACAACGGCACCGGGTGCCTCAACCCACTCATCTTCGTCCCGGGATTTCCGGTCACAGACCCGGAACCGGTGGCACCAGATGAGCCAAGGACCGAAGCAGGGGGCGGCGCCAACGGTGGCGTCGTGGGAGCGGCCGGTGCTCCCGGCACCGGGGTTGGTGGGGCAGGCGGAGCCATGGGTGGACCCGCCGGGAACCCCGGTGGGTTGGGGTCAGTGGACCCACCTGTACCGAACGTTTCGCTTCCTTCGTCAACCATGTCGCTCCCTCCAATACCACCACCCGTCGCGGTGTCATGGGACAGGTACGAGGGTGTTGTGACACGGCGCTCGAAGCTCTCGCTCGTGCTCCGGAAGGCGCGTCGGTGCCCCAAGCGACTACAACGGGAGCGCCTGCAGGCGTGGAAGTCCGAGGTACACCCGTAACGCCTGCCCTTCGAGCACGACGAGATCGTGGCCCTGGCGGTAGCCGAGCTGCGACCTCGCTACCACTGCCACCCCGACCCTGACGGGCTCATGGGTGACCGCTTCACCCTGTTGGAGCTTTGCCGCCTCCATGAAGCCATTCACGGCCGAGAGCTCCAAAGGGACCCTCCGGTCAGGTGATCGATCAGCTCGAAGACCAGCACGAAACCTCATATGGCACCGTCGGTCGCCGCGCAGCACTCTTCATGGCGAGGCGATGACCGCTATCCGTCCGTCGTTGTGCGACAGGTCTTCAGTGGTCGGGTGAGGTACCGCCACCACGTTCAGGCCAGCGACTATTGAGAAGTCGTCGGGGTTGCAGGTGTGGATCGGCAGGTCGTTTGCCCTGTATGCGGCCGCGATCATCACGTCGTTTGCGCGGGCTCGTAGCGGCGCTGGTGTCCGACCCAGCCGCAAACGGTTGGGGGCGGACTTGCTGGCCAGCACCGTCTCACTCTGCGAGCACGAGTGGCGGGTCTGGGTCAGGATCATGGCTTACCCGCACGCGTCAGGAGGCCTGCCATGACCGTCGACATCCGCACTTCGACCGACACGCCGCTGGGCAGGGCGCTGTCGGTGTGGCACGAGTTCCTCGCCGGTGACCGCTCGGCGTTGGAGCGTGTCATCGCCGACGACGCCGTGTTGCACTCGCCGGTGTTGTTCAAACCCCAGCACGGCAAGGAGCTGGTGGGGATGTACCTGACGGGAGCGTCGATGGCCTTCGTCGGGAGCGCCAAGCCGGGGCAGGAAGCGTCGGGCGACGACACAACAGATGGCGTAGCCACAGAGGCCCGGACCTTCAAGCACCCGTCGGGCGGGGAGTGGGACGGTCGGTTCCGCTACGTGCGGGCCATCCACGGCGAACGTGATGCGGTGCTCGAGTTCGAGACGGTGATGGCCGGCAAGTACGTGAACGGCGTCGACCTGATCACCTGCAACGACGACGGGCTCATCACCGACTTCAAGGTGATGGTCCGTCCCCAACAAGCAGTGGAGGCAGTGCGGGAGATGATGTTCTCCGCCCTGCAACAGATCCAGGGCACTACCTGAGCACCGACGCTGACCCGAAAGCACACCGCCAGAGGTTCGAGTTCGGCTGACAGCTCGGATCAGCCAAGGACCGAGGAGTTCGGCCTGGGGTCAAAAGGGAGGCCGTGGCGGCTTTGCCCTCTTCTCATTGACGGCGCCTATGCCTCGGCGGAGGCGACTCCCGGTAGATGGGACTTGGTCGCTGGCCGCCTCGACCTCGATCTCGGACTCTGTCTCGGACCTTGTCTCGGACTCCGCCTTGGCATCCTCGGCAGACGTTGGTCCGATGCGAGTTGCCGGATCCTCGCTACCGGTGCCGAGGCTGGTGCCGGCCTCGTTGCCGGAACCGAGGGCAGGCGGCAACCCAGGCTCATCCCTGCGGTCCTGGTCGTCTTCGTTGCTGCGGTTCAGGAGCGTCTTGGCGACGGCGGTGGCGTCGACGATCGTCTTCTTGCTGGTTGCCCCAGCCGCCACCACCACTTTCCGTGCCTCCTGCACCGCTTCGGACGGGGTCGGACGCTCAGCCGCGGGGATGGCCTCGATCGGGATGGACCGTGAGAGCGCGAATCTCTCCGCCATCTCGTTCAGTGCGTCGACTCCGGCTTCGAGTTGGCGTCGGCTGAAGATCCGGTGGATCTCGAGGGCACCGACGCGGGTCAGCGACTCGCCCGCGTCTTTGAGCTGTCCGATCAGTTCTCGGTCCGCCTGGTGTTGGCTGTCCAGGACCCGCCGTGTGCTCACGAGAGCAGGGGCAAGCGCATGCGGATAGGACTGGCTCAGATGCTGGAGCCGTAGCGACTCGAAGTAGAACTGGCTCCGCTCGGCCACCGTCAGCAAGTCCAGCTCCACCTCCAACCCGACCAGGCGTTCGACGGCGTTGGCCGGGTCGTCGGTGCCGGTCTCCGCCCGACCGTCGGTGATCGTCTGCTGGACATAGGCCCTGAGCCTGGCGAGGTCGCTCGACAGGTTTGGGCCGAGCGAGGCGATGGCGAACCAGTCGGTGTCGTTGACGTGCCCGGTCTGGTCCAACAGCTCGATCTGGCGTTGCAGGTAGGTGTGGCGCCCCACCACATCACCGAACTGCTGGGCATTGATCCGACGGCGAACCTCGTCGACCTTCTGTTCCACCCGCTCGACCGCGGACTGCACGTCCCTTATCGCGAGTTCCAGCGCCGCCATGGCGATGGCGATCTGGGGCGACATCGCCACAGGGCCGTCCACCGCTTTCCACTTGATGTTCCCGAGGAACTTCCCGTCTGCGCCCTGGATCCCACTGTTGAAGAAGCCGTGGCCAGCATCGGTGGTCAACCCGGACTTGAGCATCGACAGCGTCTCGGGTGAGAACTGGAAGAACTGGCCCTTGGGCGATGCAAGACCCTCGAGTTGGGATGATCCGACGTTCTTGAGCAGGTTCACGGCTGTCAACCCGGATACAAGGCCGGGCCTCAGCGGTGACCCCGTCGACTCCGAGGAAGGCACCTCGAGGCTGGCCAGCAGACGCTCGACAGCTTCGGACGCGCCGAAGGCGAGCACGCCGTGGTCATCGATCATGAGCTCGGCCTGGTCCGTCTGAACGTGAATCAGAAGCTCGGTGTCCATCACCCCTCCTGAACGTGAACCTTAGGAGGCGAGCTGAAAGGCGAGCCGACCCATGAGTACGGCATGGGTAGAGCGAGCTGCAGCCCCGGTCTGCTCACCCTCCAGCGACGACGACCAGACCTACCCACCACGGCCATATGACAGGATCCGGAGGTGGACAAGAAGGTGCCGGCCAAGAAGACAACAACGAAGAAGCCCACCGCCAAACAAGGGGTGACGGGGGCATCGCTGGTGGCCAACCCGATGGCACAGAAGGCGATCGCCATGCTCAAGCAGGAGTTCGCGAAGCCGGAGAACAGGGAACGTCTTGTGCAGGCGACCCAGAGCGCCTTCATCGACGCGAAACGCTGGTACGACGAAAAGAAGGCGGAGAAGGCGGACCGGGACGAGCTTGGGGTGGCGAAAGACTCCAAGGCCGTGTTCGGTCAGAGGCGGCTGGAGGAGCGGAGCGCTCACATCACCGAACAGATCGACCTGCTCGGGGCCAGATCGGTCGAGGTGGCCTCTTCTCTTGAGCCGCTCAGGGAGTCGTCCAAGACGGTGGATACGGCGCTCAAGGTGTCGGCCGGCCTTCCGGTGGTCAAACGGAAGATGGCCCATCGGAAGATCGATGACCAGCTAGACGAGCTCGAAGAAGCCCTGGTCCAATTCGTCATGGCCGGCCTGGGGAACGCCGAGTAGGCGGGATTCTGCCGGTTCAGGCCCGGGTCCAGACCTTGGTTCGGGCTCGGTTCTGGGGGCCGCACAGGCGTTGGGGATTTGCGACGACGGTGGACCCTTGACCGGCGTGCCCTCGTCGGGGCTCGCGTGGCGTTCAGGACAACCGTTGTTGTGGTTGGTCCGTGACCTCAGCGATCAGCTCGAAGTCCTTGTCGACGTGGAGCACGGTCAATCCCGCCAACTCGGCCGTGGCGGCGATCAGGAGATCGGGGATGGACGGCGCCCGGTGCAGCCCTCGTTCCGCAAGCGCCAGCTGGACCTCGACCGCGCGATCTTCGATGGCTGGCGTCAGATACTCGACCGGCATCTCCGATAGCGGCGGACGGCGGATCGAGCCTCGAAGATCGGCGACCGATCTCGCCGAGAAGCCGACTTCGAGCCTGGTGAGGGTCGAGATGCGGACCAGCCCACGTTCGATCCGTGTGGCCCACGCCTCTGCATCATCGGAGGTACCGAGCCGCACCAGCGCTGACTTGTCGATCAGCCAGGTCGTCACTCCCATGCGGAGCGCATCACGCTGTCATCGGCGAGGTCGGCGAATTGCTCGGACAGCCGGGCGAGGTCGCTGACGGTGACCCGCTCTCCGGCGGTCGCTTGTTCACGAACGAGGGCCCGACGGAGGTACTCGCTTCGCGAGATGCCGAGCCGGCGTGCCTTCCCATCGATCGCAGCGACCACGTCGTCAGGCACATCTCGAATCAGCAGGTCGGTCATGACTTCGCCTCCGGTGATATCTAACGATATCGCGTACCCGAGCGGGACGAGCTACGGGGCCGTTACCCAACGCCCACACCACCTGGTGGCCGGCCAAGAACCGCAAACGCTGTGCCCGCAATACCCGCATGTTCTGCCCTGCACCGAGACACCCGCTATGGGGGGGTGTCCCCATGTTCTTGTCAAGGGGGTTCAGGCGGCTTCGGTGAGTTCGGGGGTGGTGGGTGGCCGGTAGGGCTGTTGGTCGCGGAGCATGGCCAAGATGACGCCGGTCCGGCGGCGGGCGAGGCAGATGAGCGCTGCGTTGTGTTTCTTGCCTTCGGCTCGTTTGCGGTCGTAGAAGGCTTTGGACTCGGGGGATCGCAGCGATGCGAACGCGGCGAGGAACATGGCGTTCTTGAGCCGGTGGTTGCCGCGTCGGCTCATGGACTCGCCTCGGATCGAGGTTCCGGACTGGCGAGTGACCGGGACGAGGCCGGCGTAGCTGGCGAGTTTCGAGGCGTCCGCGAAGCGGCTGCCGTCGCCGATTTCAGCAAGGATCCGTGCTCCGGTCCGGGGCCCTATCCCGGGCAGCGTCTGGAGCAGTTTGCCGAAAGGGTGGGCCCCGAAGACCTCCTCGATCTCACCGGCGAGGGCGTCGCGCCGGGCGTGGAGCCGGTCGAGTTCGGTAGCGACTTCTGCGATGACCCGGCCAAGGGCGTCTTCGGCTGGGAGGACGATGGTCTGAGCGTCGAGCGCTTCGATGATGGTGGTGGTGACTTTGTCGGCGAGGCGGGGTGACCGACCCTTGATCGTCTTGTTGATCCTGGCCCGGCCAGCACCACGCAGGGCTGTGGGGGTCGGGAACTTGGCGATCAGTGCCCGGACTCCGGGCTGGTGAAGCCGGGATCCGATGGCGCGTTCGAGCGCTGGTGAGACCGAGACGAGCAGGTCACGGAGCCGGTTCGTGAGCCGGGTGACATCAGCGGCCAGGTCGATGTCGAACCCGTTGAGCACCCGAAGCTGCTCGAGGAGCTCGTCGCTGCCTGTGTCGAGCCAGTGCACCTTCGTGCGTCGAGTGCGAGCGGTGTCGGCGATCACGAACGCGTCTCGGCGGTCGGTCTTGGCCTCTCCCGGATAGAGGTCCGCGGCTCGGCGCATCACCAGCCCGGGCACATAGGCGACTGGGACTTGGCGGCAGGCGGCGACAGCGATGGCGAGCTGGGCGATCGAGCCGGGCTGGTCGATCACCAACGCCAGCGGTCCCGTGCTCGCTGGCGTCGTCGATCAGAGCGTCGAGGGAGGTCTCGTCGTTGCGGATCGACCGGGCGAACAGCGACTCGCCGTCGTCATCGAGAACATCGGCGAAGTGCTCCTCCTTGCCGACATCTAGACCGATCCACACGGTCACTTCGTCGGGTGATGCCATCAGGGTTCCTCCTGCCAGTCGGTCAACGGGAGGGAAGCCAGGTCCACGGTGCGCTTACCGTCATCCACCTTACGAATCAGCGATCAGTCGCATGTCCCCATCAGAGGTCTCGTCGCACCCGATGGCACCGGTGGCAACACCCCCCAGGTCATCAAGTGACAGGGGGCAATGAGCCATGCCAGCACCGCCGGACTTCCCAGGGCCAGCATCGCGCTAGCCCCACAAAGAAGGTAAGGGGGTGGGCCTTGCGGGTGAGCCCGGGCTAGTCGGTCACGGCTCGTAGGCTGTGGAGCTGGCCGGACAGCCCCTTCCGCTGAGCGACTTGGTGGCGTCTCACCGCGACGAGATCCGCACCATCGTGAAAAGCCACCGCGGCAGGTCGGTGGCATTGTTCGGATCGGTGGCCCGTGGGACGGAGACCGCCGAAAGCGACATCGATCTGTTGGTCGAGTTCGGCCCGGGAGCGTCGTTGTTCGACCTGGTGCGTATCCAGCACGAGGTGCAAGCGCTCACGGGCGTCGCTGTCGACGTGGTCTCAGTTGGCGGCCTCACCGATGACGACAACGACGTTCGGCGAGAGGCCGTCCTCTTGTGAGTCGGGGTGACGCCAAACGGTTGAACGACATCCGTCGTATGTGCGCAGCGGCAGCAGACTTGACGGCCCGCGGCCGCGGTGCTGCTGACCGAGACGAAGCACTGTGGTTCGCTCTGGAGCGCATCATCGAGATCGCTGGAGAGGCAGCGACCCAACTGAGCGACGAGTGCCGTGGCGTCTATCGAGATGTGCCGTGGCGCGAGCTCATGGGGGTTCGTGTGGTCCTCGCGCACGGGTATCACCGGGTTGATCGAGATCTTCTCTGGGCGATCGCCTCAACCGAGCTCCCGGTCATCGCCGACGCGCTCGGTCCGATCGAGGTAGCCGAGTCCTGAATCGTTCCTGACAGCTCGGCTGATCTGTCACGTGAGGCCTAGGCGGGTGCCGATGGGGCCGATCACCACCAGCTCGCTGACCCGGGAGAGGTGATTGAACCAGTACGGGGGAATGAAGGCCGGGCACGCTGGCGAGTCGAGGAGGTCGGGGGCGAGAACGCCCGTCGGAGGAAGCGTTACTCGAGGGAATTATTTGACGCCGGACCGAACGACGTCACGCTTGGTGTCGTTCGCCAACGAGTCAGCGAGAGCCCCTCGGGCATCGGCATCGCTGCCGACCACCCCCGGACTCGAACTGACATGGCACCACCTGGGTGGGGTCCTGTGGGTTCAGGTTTGGGTTCGGGCTTGGGTTCGGGCTCGGTTGTGGGGGCCGCAGAGGCGTTGGAGGTTGGTGACGATGGTGGGGCCGTCTTGGGCGTAGGGCTGGATGTGGTCGTATTGGAGGAAGGTTCGGGCCCGACAGCCGGGGTGGCCGCATTCTGGGTTCGTTTCGTCGATGACCCGCTTCTGGCGGCGGGTCGGGGTACGGCGGCGGGGGCTGGCATCTATTGGTTGGCGGTTGGTGTCGACGATCAGCAACGAAACGAACGCCTGAGGTAACAGCTGGGCTACGACGTGGTCGTTGAGCGGGGTGCCGTCGGCGAGGGTGGTGGCGTCTCCTCGAACGTGGATCACGATCTCGGCGTCGACCGTGCCTCCCCCACCGGTAGCGATCGCGGCTAGGGCGTCGGCTCGTTATTGGGTGAGTGACGCGTCCGCGGGCGCGCCGGGCCGGGTGACGTGCGCGTCGATCACCGCACAAACCGCTCCGGCGACAGCGGGAGCGAGACGGGCGGTGATGGTCACCATGCCGTCGGGGCCGGTACGCCACGACACGCCGCGCTCTTCGTGCTGGCGCCGGGCAATCGTTTCGGGGTCTTCGTTGCGTTGGGACCACGCCGCGATCGCCGCTCCGAGCCGCCCGGCCGGGTTGGTGACCGCCAGATGCAACAAGGCGTCCACGTTGGCTTCGGTGAGGTGAAGAACCAGCACCCTGGCCTTGGCGTAAGAGACGTCACCATCGGCCATCGCCTCAGCCAGCGCCGGGTAGGTCCGTAGGGCTCGGGCTACCCGGACCTGGGTGCGGGCCGTGCACACTTCGATGTCGCACACTTCGGCCAGCCACGCCGCGCACGACAGGGCACCCCAGCGGGCCCACAACCCCCGGGCGTCGAGTTCACCGACCAGCACCAACAACTCGAATGTTCCAGCCGACAGCCGCCCGGCCAGATCGATGAGATCGGCCTCCAACCGATCCGCCGGCACATTCGCCAGCTCCGTGATGAACCTGCCGGTCGTGTTGTTCTCCGCCGTGATCATCGCCGTGCCTCCTCGGTCGAGCTCCGCTCGACCAGCGTAAGTAGGGGGTATGACAACGAAGCCGGGCTAGAGGCCAACCGACCGGGAATTCCAACCCCACTTGTTGGCGCTGCCGCGATCGGTCTCCAGCAACAGGCCATGCGATGGCGCATCGACGCGGCGACGCGCCATCGGACGCGCCCGCGGACGCGCGCTACCGGGTCACGGCTGACTGTTGTCTCCCCTTCGGACAGGTCAGTCATCCCTGGAGGCTGCCGCCATCGGAGTACCCGGGCCGGGTCGAAAGTGTCGACCCTGGCAGGAGATCAATCGGCACGAGAAACCGCTGCATCCACGCCGCCCCAGACTTGACGCCCTCGGGATCGGAACTCCGCACGCGCATAACGGACGGGGACGGCGGGTTCAAGGGGTGACGGCAACACCGTGAGGTGATGGGTCTCCACCGGTCAGAGCGTGATGGCGGCCATGATGGCCGCTGTCTACACAGCACCCTGAACCGATGGAGAGTCCCAGCATGCCAGCTAACCCACTCACCGCGCCTGATCGTGAGCAAATCCGCGCTGGGATCGAACGCGGTGACTCCGACGCCTGTATCGCCCGCGGCTGGGACGTCATCGCAGCACGATCGCACGCGAGATCGCCTGCAACGGTGGCCGAGCCGCGTACCCCGCGACCAAAGCGCAGGTCCGAGCTGACACGGCACGATTGCGACCACAAGCACCGATGCTGGTCGCTGAACCCGGAACTGGCGTGGCAGGTGACCAAACGTCTCGTGGCCGGAGATTCGCCGATGACGATCTCGATCGAGTTGGCCCAAGGCCTCCACGGCTACACCGCCAACATCTCCCACGAAACGATCTACCAGGGCGTCTACGCCCCGAAACGTCACGGCCTGCCCACCAAGGTCTACAAGATGTTGCACCGCCGTCGTCCACGACGCCGACACACCGGTCAACGCCATAGCCAGCAACGATCCAGCGTTCTCGGCCAGTTCAACATCATTCACAACCGCCCACCCGCCGCCGAGGCACGGGCAGAGGTCGGTCACCTCGAAGGCGATCAGATCATCGGCGCCCGCAACCAGTCCGCCATCATCACCCTCGTCGACCGCAAACCCGGTACCTGTGGCTCGCCCGCCACGACACACCCAACTGTGCCTACACCGCTTTGAGCACCCAACACGCCCTCACCGCCACCCTCGAAACGATCCCACCCGAGCTGAGACTGACCCTCACCTGGGATCGCGGCAGCGAGATGGCCAACCACCCCGCCATCGCCCAAGCCACCGGAATCGACATCTACTTCTGCGACCCCCACAAACCATGGCAACGCCCAACCAACGAGAACACCAACGGCCTCATCCGACGCTGGCTCCCCAAAGGCACCGACCTCTCGATCTACACCCAAGCCGACCTCGACCGAATCGCCCACCGCATCAACACCATCCCCCGACGCTCACTCGGCTGGACCACCGCCGCCCACCACTACCATCACGCTGTCGCGATGACCGGTTGAACTCGCCGACCTAGGTCAAGGAGATTCTCGGTAGTGAGGCGTTTGTTTTTGGCGTTTCGTTTGTACAGATCCACGATCCTTGCGGAATCGGCCTGTGTTGGTGAGAACGGCAGACCTGAATGGCTGTTGGTGGCCAGGCCTTCGTGTTTCGTCGCCGACTTGGTGGAAGCGCTGACAACCGGGACAGCAACCTCATGTGATCGAATCTACCTGATCGTCTCTGGCCACTCTAAACACCTATATAATTCATGCTCGGAGTATGAGAGGTCGGTGGTTGTCAGGAACGTGGAGATGGCCTGCGCTGATCATCGGGATCTTGGTTATCGGAAGATGTTCAAAATCGCACGAAAATCCATTCGTGGCGGCGTGGTGGAAGCGGACTAGGAGAATTTCGGATCAACTGGCGAGGCGGGGCGATGGTTCAGGCGACTGCATTTTGGGTTGCATGGAAGGAGTTTCGCCGGGCGGCCTCCCTTGTGACTGTGGGGATGGTCCCACTGGTGGTGAGTGGGATCCTGGTGCCTCTTTCGGCGCTCGGCCATCTGATCTCAAGGCGAGCTACGGTAATGAACCAGTTGACGCGATCGTTTGCTGGATCTGGCAACGGGGGATCTCCACGTTGAAGGCTGAACTTCACAATGTGGTGCAGCGGCGGTTCCTGCGGGTTGGGGGTTCGATCTGGATCGGGGCTTGGGTCAGTCTGGGGCTGGCGGGCGGGGAGTTGATCGTTCTCGGGGCTGCCGGGACGTTCTATTGGTTCTGGCTCTTTGCCGGCCCGACGTGGGTAGCGCGGGTTGCCGGGCATTTGTGGTCGCAGACCTCTGTAGTGGCGGACGACCTCGGATTGCACTACGGACCCAACTTCATCCCGTGGGTGAGCGTGACTGGGGGCAGGTGCCGCCCGACGGTGCTTCACAGGGGGAAGCGGTGTTCGTTGTTGGCCCCGGAATGTATGAGTCCCCTGGCGTGGTGGGAATCGGGTCCACCATGAGGTGAGCCACCGGCGTGATCCTTGATGTGTACCTACCAAAGTGCACACGAAGGAGAACACGCCGATGGCTCTGTCTGAGTCTGCCGTTTCTGACCTGCTCGACGCGCTCCGCGTCGGGGAGGGCACCGACCTTGTCCGTGAGCTCGCCCAGTGGGCGCTCCAGCAGCTGATCGACGCGGAGGCCACTGAGAAGATCGGCGCGGACCCGTGGGAGCGCACCGATGCTCGGGTGACCTATCGCAATGGGACCCGTCCGAAGGTGCTCTCTACCAAGGCGGGGGACCTGGCGTTGACGATCCCGAAGCTGCGCAAGGGTTCGTTCTTCCCCGGGCTGCTCGAGCCCCGTCGCCGTATCGACCAGGCCCTGTACGCGGTGGTGATGGAGGCGTACGTCAACGGGGTGTCGACCCGGTCGGTCGACGACCTTGTCGCGGCGATGGGCGTCGACACCGGGATCTCCAAGTCCGAGGTCAGCCGGATCTGCGCTGGCCTCGACGAACGGGTCGAAGCGTTCCGGGGCCGCACCCTCGGCCACATAGCGTTCCCCTACGTCTACCTGGACGCCACCTACATCAACGTCCGCGATGACGCCCTGGGCCAGGTCGTGTCGAGAGCGGTGGTGATCGCAACGGGAATCACCGCAGGCGGTGACCGCGAGGTGCTCGGCGTCGACATCGGCGACAGCGAGGACGAGACGTTTTGGACCCGGTTCCTGCGCTCGCTCAAAGACCGAGGCCTGGGCGGGGTCCGGCTCGTGATCTCCGACGCCCACGCCGGGCTGAAGGCCGCGATCCGCAAGTGCTTTGCCGGGTCGAGCTGGCAGCGGTGCCGGGTCCACTTCGCCCGCAACCTGCTCGCCACGATCCCCAAAGCCCACGCCGAGTTCGTCGCCGCCGCGTTCCGGTCGATCTTCTCCCTCGGCACCGCCGAAGAGGTCTCGGCGCGCTGGGACGAGGTCGAGGCCACCCTCGCGGAGCGGTTCCCGAAGGCCGCAGCGCTCATGGCCGGCGCCAAGACCGACGTTCTCGCGTTCAGCGCGTTCCCTCGGGCGCACTGGCGCAAGATCTGGTCGAACAACCCCCTCGAGCGCCTCAACAAGGAAGTGAAACGCCGCTCGAACGTCGTGGGGATCTTCCCCAACGACGCCGCCGCGATCCGCCTCATCGGCGCGGTCCTCGCCGACCAGCACGACGAATGGGCTATAGCCCGCCGCTACCTCTCCGAAGGCTCGATGGCACTCCTCGACGACCCGCGCGACACTGACCCCGATCAGCCCGCAATCAGCGGCTGACCACATCGAGGATCACACCCTCGATTCCCACCACCCAGCGGGGCTCTGTCCCCGGAATGGTCCAGTGGCTTTCGGAATCGACTGGTTCGACGGCACGGTCTGCCGCTGTCCAGGTTTGATCGGCAGTGGCGGGAGAACGATCCGTTCGTCGAGGCCTTGAAGCGCCACCTAAGCCCGGACATCTGCGCCTCTATAGGGATCTAGGTCCGGCCAGCGTTCAAGGCCTTGACCTATGGGTCCTCAGCCTCGATCCACCGATCGAACGTGGGTCGTATTCGATTGTCCCCGGTCACCCAGGCGAATCGGGTTCTCTGTGCGGCCACCATTAGTGCTCGGCTGTCTGACGAGCTGAGGTCACAGGACTGGGCGGGGGTTCGGGGGCAGAGCCCTTTGTGGCGGAGCCCCTGAGACCTGCGGAGATCGGCTTCGCCGTTCGCAGCAGCGAAGGCGACGGCCGTCAGGCCGGCGACCGAACTCCGCCGGAAGGCTCCGCCTTTCGGTGGATCCAGGCTTAGGCGCTTCGGCTTCCCGCTGGGAGCCAGGCGGCGGCGATCACCGCTGCGGCTAGGGCGCCGGTCACTGCCAGGCCCCACGGGGTCAGGCCGACCATCCACAACACGGCGAGGATCAGACCGGCGGCACCGGCGGTGACCATCTCGCGTTGGCAGCGCATGGCATCGACCAGCGAGCCCTGTCGATCGGCCAGCAGGGCGATGACCGCGGCGGCCAGGGCCACCAGCAGTGCGACGGTGACCGCGGTCAACAGGCCTTCGGCCAGCGACGTGACGGCTCGGGCCACCGCGGCGCGGGCGCCGGGGTTGGTCACCAGATCCGGCGATGCTCCCACCACGTAGCGCACGATCGCCCTGGCCCCGGCCATGGCCACGACCACCCCGAACGCCAAGAACCCGATAGCCCGGTAGCGACGATTGGCCACCACCACCGACAACGATGCCGCCACCGCCGTCACCACGACCAGAACGACCATGGCCCGCCGGAACAACTCCAATGCCTCCTGGGCCCTGGCCACCAGGGAGTTTGCCCGGTCGATCGCATCGCCGCGGTACACCACGATCTGACCGAAGTCTTCGGGGAGCGGCCTGCCGAGGGCTTCCTCCAACGAGGCGATCTGAGCTTTCGGGTCGCCGCCCCGTTCCAGTTCCGGGAACTCGACGCTGCGGAGGATGCCGTTGTCCTGGATCATGTCGAAACCACTACCCATGAGTGGCAGCAGGTTGAGGGTGGCGGTCCCGTTCGAGGTGTTCAGCCGGGTGCTCAGCTCGCCGGTCTCGATGATCCGAACCACCTGGGCGTGGCTTTCGCGGGCGGCACCGACCACCACCTTGCGGGTTCCGTCACGGCTGAGAATGTTGACGAATCCCTCGTGTACCGCGGCCCGGACGCCGCCGGTGAAGGCGGGGGCCAGGTCGGCCTGGCTGTCGGGGAGACGGTCTCGGATCCGATCCTCGACCGAGGCCGCCTCGATCACCTGGTCGGTGAGGCGGGTGGCCAGCGCGTCGATCACGGCCGGGTCCTGAAGGGCACTGTCGACCGCGGCGGCCACGGTGTCGGTGTCATAAATGGACGACCGGGCCCAGGACCCGAGGATGGTGGCCAACAACCCGATGACGGCAAGTACGCCCAGCACCGTCGACAGCACCGAGCGGCCCCACGATCTCCTGGGCCTGGTCGTCCCGTTTGCCGGAGCGGTCACCTCGGACTCGGGGCGAGGGGCAGCTGCGTCAGTCTCGGCAGAGGCCATGGGATCCGACGCTAACGCCGCTCGGTCGAGCCGGGATCACCCGTGGTGGGTGAGGGGATCGACGGGGATGGCAGAGCCGTCGTTCTTCCCAGGGCGACGATTGCTCCGGCCAACAACGTGGCCGCCGCGCCTCGTCCGGTCGCACCCGATCGGTCTAGATGGCCGGTGACCACCACGAGGGCATGGACGTGGACCGCGGTCACCGCCGCTATCGCCGCCACTGCCAGGAAGAGGTCGAACCGAGGGCGTCTGTTAGCGGTGCTGCCCTCTGGCGATCCCGCGGTGGCCGTGGCCAGGATCACCCCGCCCACCAACAGGGGCAGCGAGTAGCGGCCCTGCCAGAAGAACCCGATCGGGGGCAGGCTCAGCCCTTCGGCGGTCACGTTCATGGCCACCCCGGCGACCAGGGTGCCCGCAGCCGTCACCGCCACCCGATTGCGGCCCTGGCGGACCAGTGTTGCCAGGCCGGCGACGACCACCGCGATGCTCACCGAGCCCCACAGGATGACCGCCCACCACGAGACGGCGCTGTCGTTGGTGCCGAACACCCCAACCATCTGGTGCAGGTACCAGGGCACCCACTCCAGGGCTCGGGCCCAGCCGCTGCCGGGTCGGTCGGGTAGGGGATAGGCCCGCCCGATGTGGGCCAGCCACAGCCCCGACATCGTCACCGAAACGGCTACCGCAGCCGCCCACCGCCGCAGGTCGGTTCGCCCGAGGAGGGACATGACCCGGGCTCGACCCAACACGACGCCACCGATGGCCACCACGGCAGCTGCGAACGCCGGTCCCAAGCCTCGACCCAAGCTCAACACCACCAGGGCCACGCCGACCCTTCGCACCAGGCTGGCCACGGTCTCCTCGTCCAACCCGAGGCGCCCCGGGCTCTCTGGTACCGGAGCACCAGCACCGCCAGCGGGCGCGATCTTGTTGTGGGTCCTGGTCACCAAGATGCTCGCTGCGTCCGGCGCACCCGAGCCGCCAACGGGGACTGACTTGGCGTTCGCCTCGCCGTCCCCCGCGCCTTCGCCCTCGCCCGCACGGTCGCCTTTGCCATCCCCCTCGCCGTCACCGTCGCCGTCGCCGGCATCAACGTGGCCGTGGACCGTCGATAGCTTCGCCGTGCCGGCGAGAACGGCCACCACGGCCCAGGCGCTGAGGGCGGCGGCGATCTCCACCGACGACGGGTTGGTGGACCCAGCCAGGTACACCACCGCGGGCGTGATGCACACCAACAGGCCGACCCCGGCCACCGAGGGGCGGGGTGCCAACGTCAGCGTGGCTGCCGCCGACGCGATGAACGCCGTGGTCAAAGCCGCGCCCACCATTCGCATGGCGTAGGCGCCGGCCCGTCCCTGATCGGCCAGGGTCGGCGCGCCGACGAGGGCGTAATAGAAGGGCTGGCCCCGGTACTGCACGGTGTCGGCTTCCACCGGGGCGGCGTCGACGGCACTCAGATCGGGGCAGTCGGGCTTGGGCAGCACCATCGCTTGTTGGGGAGCGCCGTCCACCAACGGGCCGAGGTGGCAGAGCCACTGCTGTTCGGCCGGCGCGCCGTACAGGCCCGGTACCTCGACGCGCATCAGCAGCACCGGGTCGGGACCGGTGCGTTCCCCTACCAACTGACCTCGGGCTACCGCCGCGGCCCGCCGTACCTGAGACACCTCGTCGGGGCCGGTGAACAGGGGAGTGGCCAGCGCCCACACCCCGGCTGCGGTCAGGACCAAGCCGAACACTGTCCACCACCGTCGCCGCACATTCGTGGGAGCGATGGACACAGCGCCTGGCACCTTTCGCATGGATTCGCAGGGATCTGATGGACAGCTCGAAGCGGACCCGACGGCCGCCCCGAGCGGCGCCGCTCGCCCCGGCAGGACAAGGGCGCGGAGGAGGCGCCGGCACCGGACCAACCGTAGGCGCAGCGAAGTGGCCGCGGATGTCATCGGCCGTCTTTGGCCGCTCGTGAGCGGCATCACTAAGGTTCGACACCGTGTCGGAGTTCCTTCGCGACTATCTCCTGGTCGCCATTTTCGCGGCCGTCGCCGTCGGCCTGTTGGCCGGGGTGTTGGCCCTCGGAAAGCTCATTCGACCGGTCCGCCCCCAGCGGGACAAGTATCTGAGCTACGAGAGCGGCGTCGATCCGGTGGGCAGTGGCTGGGACCAGAGCCCGGTCCGCTACTACGTGTTCGCCCTCCTCTTCGTGCTGTTCGACGTGGAGGCCGTGTTCATCTTCCCGTGGGCCATCCAGGTCGAGGCCTACGGGTGGTTCGGTGCCATCGAGATGATCGTGTTCATCGTGGTCCTGGCCCTCGGCCTGCTCTACGCCTGGCGCAAGAAGGTCCTCCAGTGGCTCTGACCTGCATCTCCTACACCACCGCCGGAGGCTGTTGACCATGGGTCTCGTAGAGAGCGGCAAGCTGCCCAAGCCGCTCACCTCGCTGCTCAACACCTCTCGCAAGTACTCCATCTGGATCTTCCAGTGGGGCCTGGCGTGCTGTGCCATCGAAATGGGTGCCGCCCTCGGTTCCCCCCGCTACGACGTGATGCGCCTTGGTGTCATCCCGTTGCCTGCCAGCCCTCGCCAGGCCGACCTGGTGTGCGTGTCGGGAACCGTCACCGACAAGATCGTCCCGGCCATTCGCCGCCTCTATGACCAGATGCCCGACCCCAAGTACGTGATCTCCATGGGTTCGTGCGCCAACTGCGGTGGCCCCTACTGGGACAGCTACTCGGTCACCAAGGGTGTCGACCAGATCATCCCCGTCGACGTGTACGTGCCTGGGTGCCCGCCCCGTCCCGAGGCCCTGCTGGAGGGCATCGTCCTGCTCCAGGAGCGCATCGGCAAGGAAGACATGGCCGAGCGCTGGAAGGGTGAACCTCTTGTCGTCTCCTGAGGCCACCGAAGCACCCGAGGCCGAGGCTGTGGTCGTCGACGACGCCCGCGAGGCGGTGCTGGCTTCTCTGCGCGAGAAGCTGGGCGACGCCGTCGTCGGCACCCACATCCGGCCCGGAGACGAGACCTGGGTTCGAGTCACCCGCGACGCTTGGCAGGAAGCCGGCTTCGTGGTCCGCGACCACCTGGGATTTCGGGCCTCCCAGTTCCTGTCGGCCATCGACTGGCTGCCCAGCCCGTTCGGCAAGGGCGAGGATTCGCCCACCGATCTTCCTCCTGAGCCCAGCACCGAGATCGTCACCGGCTACGCCGGCGGAGACACCCGCTTCCAGGTGTTCGCCCGAGCCCACTCGCTCACCGCCAAGATGGGCATCACCCTCAAGGTCGACGTGCCCGACGACGACCTCAACCTGGCCACCTGGATCCCGGTGTTCGCCGGGGCCAACTGGCACGAGCGCGAAGCCCGCGAGATGTTCGGCATCAACTTCGTGGGTCACCCCCACCCGGTGAACATCTACCTGCCCGGCGCCTTCGAGGGATACCCGCTCCGCAAGGACTTCCCGCTGCTGGCCCGCCACGTCAAGCCGTGGCCGGGCATCGTCGACATCGAACCGCTTCCGGGAGACGCCGAAGGTGGCGACGAGGAGGCCGACGCATGACCGCCATCACCGATCGTCAGAAGCTGGCCTACGCCAACGCCCAGGCCGCCGATGGGCGGGTCAACCTGGAGTTCGAGACCGAAGAGGGCATGACCCTCAACCTCGGCCCCCAGCACCCCGCCACCCACGGAACGCTGCGCATCGTGGTCAAGCTCGACGGTGAGCAGGTGCTGTCGTGCGAGCCGGTCATGGGCTACATGCACCGGGGTTACGAGAAACTGACCGAGGTCCGCAACTACCCCCAGGTCACCACCCTCATCAACCGGATCGACTGGCTGGGCAGCTTCGCCAACGAGGTGCCGTTCATCCTCGCCGCCGAGAAGCTGATGGAGATCGAGGCCCCGCCCCGGGCCCAATGGATCCGCACCGTCCTGTTCGAGCTGTCCCGCATCGCCAACATCTCGTTGTTCATCGGAGACATGGCCCTCCACATCGGGGCCATGACCGCGGCGTTCTACGCCTTCCGAGACCGTGAGTTCGTCCTCAACCAGATCGAGGCGGCCACCGGCGGACGGTTCCACCCCAACTTCGACCGCATTGGCGGCTTGAAGGACGACCTGCCCAAGGGCTGGGTGGCAGACACCAAAGCGGCCATGGAGAAGATCCGCGACTTCTGCGACCAGATGGAGACACTGGTCGAGGGCAACGAGATCTTCCAGGCCCGTACCCGTGGCATCGGGGTCATCCCCGCCGAGATCGCCCTCCAGTACGGCCTGTCCGGTGCCAACCTGCGCGCCAGCGGCGTCGACTGGGACCTGCGCCGGGATCAGCCCGTCGGGCTGGCCTGGGATCAGGTCGAATGGAACGTGATCACCCACCCCGACGGCGACTCCTTCGCCCGGTTCTGGGTCCGTCTCCAAGAGATCCGCGAAGCCTGCAACATCGTGGACCAACTCCTCGACGGCTTGCCGTCGGGCCCGTACATGGCCAAGGTTCCCCGCATCATCAAGGTGCCCGAGGGAGAAGCCTGGGTCGCCACCGAGAACCCGCTGGGCGAGATGGGCTACTACGTCGTCTCCCAGGGTGGGCTCGGTCCGTTCCGGGTCAAGATCCGCACCGCCTCGTTCAACAACGTCTCGGTGGTGCCTTGGGTGTGCCGGGGCGTGTACGTGCCCGACGTGGTCACCATCTTGGCTTCGCTCTACTTCATCCTCGGAGACATCGACCGGTGATGGTTCCCGTCCTGCGTCCGTGCCACCAGCTGGGAGGTGAGTCGTGACCGACTCCTTCCTGCTCGGGCTCGAGCTCGCCTACTGGCAGCAGTCGATCCTGCGGGTCATCGGCGTGCTGGTGGCGGTGCTGCTGCCCGCCGGCACCTTCGTCTACGTCTTCTTGTTCAAGATGGTCAGCTTCATGCAGAGCCGTCTCGGCCCCATGGAGGCCGGCCCCTACGGCTCGATGCAGCTCCTGGCCGAGGTCGGCAAGTGGCTCCAGAAGGAAGACATCATCCCCGAACGGGCCGACCGGGCCCTGTTCAAGGCCGCCCCCTACCTGGTGGTGGCCACCGTGCTGCTCACCTACATGGTGGTGCCGTTCGGTCCCGACCTGCACCTCGCCAACTTCGACACCGGCATCTTCTTCGCCCTGGCTGTCTCGTCGATCAGCTCCCTCGGCGTGCTTCTGGCGGGCTGGTCCTCGGCCAACAAGTACTCGCTGATCGGTGGTCTGCGGGCCGCCGGGCAGCTCATCGCCTACGAGCTGCCCATGATCCTGGCCGTGGTCGGCGTGGTCATCCAGGCCGGCACCATGAACATGTCGGGGATCGTGGCCGCCCAGGCCGGGGGGTCGATCTTCGGGGTCGACATAATCGGCAACCCGTTCTTCATCACCCAGTTCGTCGGGTTCGTGATCTTCATGATCGCGGTGCAGGCCGAGCTGGGTCAGACCCCCTTCGACATGCCCATCGCCGAATCCGAGCTGGTCACCGGCTACCTCACCGAATACTCCGGTCTGCGGTTCCTGCTGTTCTTCATCGGTGAGTTCGCCGCCGCTGGCGCCTTCTCGGCCATCGCCGCCACCCTCTTCCTCGGCGGCTGGGCCGTGCCCTCGGCCTGGGTCGAGCTGGACAACAACATGATGAACCTGCTCGGTCCGATCATCTTGCTCACCAAGATGATGCTGATCGGCGGGTTCATCTTCTTCATCCGGTTCACCTATCCCCGTTTCCGAGAGGACCAGCTCCAGAAGCTGGCGTGGACCGTGCTGATCCCGATCTCGTTGGCGAACATCCTCGTCACCACCATCTTGAAGGTCGCGTTCTGATGGGCCGTAACGACAACGTCTCCAAGCTCCCGGGCCTGATCCAGGGCATGGGTGTCACCTTCCAGGAGATGACCCAGACGCTGTGGCCCGGTGAAGGCCTCAAGCGCTTCGCCCAGCCGCCGTCGCCCTCCAAGGGTGCCGCCACCGTGCAGTACCCCCCACGAGAAGGAAGCGCCGCCCACCCGGGCCCGCGGCGTCATCGCCCTCCAAGAAGAGAACTGCACCGCCTGCATGTTGTGCGTGCGTAGCTGCCCCGACTGGTGCATCTACATCGAGGCCCACAAGGTCAAGGCCCCGCCCCGTCGGGCCGGGGGCAAGGAACGCACCGTTTCGGCGCTCGACCGCTTCGACATCGACTACTCGCTGTGCATGTACTGCGGCATCTGCGTCGAGGTGTGCCCGTTCGAAGCCATCTTCTGGAGCCCCGAGTTCGAGTACTCCGAGCCTCGCATCGCCGACCTCATCCATGACAAGACCCGCCTCGGCGAGTGGATGGAGACCGTGCCCGACTTCGAGCCCTACGAAGCAGGCGCCGAGGCCAAGGTCAAGAAGGTGCCCCGATGAGCCTGCTCCTCGCCGCGGCCCAGAACGCCGACGCACCGATGCTGGTGGCCCAGAACGTGGCCTTCGGCATCATCGCCGCCATGATGGTGTTCGGTGCCATCCGGGTGGTGACCACCTCCAACGTGGTCCATGCCGCCGTCTATCTGGTGATGGTGCTCGCCGGCGCCGCCGCCCAGTTCATCCTGCTGGGCGCCGAGTTCGTGGCCGTCACCCAGGTGATGGTCTACATCGGCGCCATCGTGGTGCTGTTCCTGTTCGGCATCATGCTCACCCGGGCGCCCATGCTCGGCACCGAGAAGCTGAGCCGGGACAACTGGCTCGTCGGAGCCGGAACCGCACTGGTCATGTTCGGCGTGCTGGTCTACGTACTCATCGACGGGTTCTCGGGAGACAAGCTCCCCGCCCACCTGATGCCCACCGACACCCGGGCCGTGTCAGACGCCATCTTCAGCGTCTACCTCGTGCCCTTCGAAGTGATCTCGGTGCTCCTGCTGGCCGCGCTCATCGGCGCCATCGTGATCGCCCGGAGGGACTGACGTGCTGCTCAACCAGTTCCTGATCCTGGCCGCCGTACTGTTCTGCACCGGGGTCTACGGCGTGATCTCCCGCCGCAACGGGGTCCTCGTCCTGATGTCGATCGAGCTCATCTTGAACTCGGTCAACATCAACCTGGTGGCCTTCAGCGCCATGACCGGGGCCGTATCCGGCCAGGTCTTCGCCCTGTTCGTCATCGCCGTGGCCGCCGCCGAGGTCGGTGTCGGCCTGGCGATCGTGCTGGCCATATTCCGCAACTTCCGAACCGTCGACATCGATGAAGTCGACCTCATGAAGGGCTGACGCCGGCATGCTCACCCACGCCTGGATCATCCCCCTCATCCCGGCCATCTCCTTCCTACTGATCCTGGCGATCGGCAAGAAGCTGCCCCGAGGCGGCTCCGAGATCGGCATCGCCTCGGTTTCGATCTGCTTCGTCCTGGCTCTCGGCGTGGCGTCGGGCTGGATCGGCCGGGTCAACCACCCGCCGGTCACCGCTCACGGAACCGAGACGCCCGCGGCTGAAGGCCACGGCACCGAGCCGGCCGCCGAGGGCGACCACGCCACCGAGCCCGCGGCCGAAGAGCCCGCCGCCGAAGGCGATCACGCCACCGAACCGGCGGGCGAAGAACCGGCCACCGAACCCGCGGCCGAGACCACCACCGAGGACCACGGCGCCGCCGGCTCCACCGAGGAACGCCTGCCCGTGGCATCTGAGGGTGCCGAAGGTGGCGAGGAAGCCCACCACTCCACCCCGCCGGTGGTGCGGGAGATGACCTGGTTCCAGAGCAACGGCGTGAAGTTCCCGGTCGGCACCATGATCGACGGGCTCAGCACCGTGATGTTGGTGGTCGTCACCCTCATCTCACTGCTGGTCCACGTCTTCTCCACCGACTACGTGGCCGGCGACCGGCGCTACACCCACTACTTCGCCTTCCTCAGCCTGTTCACCGCCTCGATGCTGTTCTTCGTGCTGTCCTCCAGCACGCTCCAGATGATCGTGGGCTGGGAGCTGGTGGGCCTGTGCTCGTTCGGGCTCATCGGTCACTGGTGGGAGGAGAAGCCCAACTCCGACGCCGCCCTCAAGGCCTTCCTCACCAACCGGGTCGGAGACATCGGTCTGCTGTGCGGGATGATCATCTTGTACTTCGCCGCCGGCGGCACCTTCAGCGTCATCGACATCAACACCATGGCCAACCAGGGGGAGATCCGCCACTTCCTGCTGCTGGTGGCATCGCTGTCGCTGATCACCGCGGTCATGTCCAAGTCGGGTCAGTTCGTGCTCCACACCTGGCTGCCCGACGCCATGGCCGGACCGACCCCGGTGTCGGCGCTCATCCACGCCGCCACCATGGTGGTGGCCGGCATCTACATGGTGGCCCGCCTCTACGGCGTCTTCTTCAACGGCCTGTCCATCGGTACCGGCAACATCAACGCCCTCGCCGTGGTCGGGTCGGTGACCCTGCTGTTCGGGGCCCTGCTGGCCTTCGTGCAGAGCGACATCAAGAAGGTGTTGGCCTACTCGACGGTCAGCCAGCTCGGCTACATGGTGATGGCCCTCGGGGTCGGGGCTTGGACCGCGGCCATCTTCCACCTCTTCACCCACGCCTTCTTCAAGGCCTGCCTGTTCTTGGGTTCGGGGTCGCTGGCCCACCACATCCACTCCTTCGACTTCAAGAAGGACATGGGCGGCATGCGCAAGACCATGCCCCGGACCTTCGCCACCTTCGTCATCGGCACCGCGGCGCTGATGGGCGTTCCCCTCATTACCTCGGGCTTCTGGTCCAAGGACGAGATCCTGGCCGGTGCCTCCATGCTGGGCGGCAACGGTGAGGGCTACACCTTCGCCCTGGTCATGGGCCTCATGGGTGCGGTCATGACCTGTGCCTACATGACCCGACTCATGTGGTACGTGTTCTGGGGCGAGCCCCGGGGCAAGTCGGCCGAGCACCAGCTCCACGAGAACGGCCCCCGCATCGTGGTGCCGTTGATGATCCTGGCCTTCCTGGCCATCACCTCGGGCTGGACCAACCTGCCCGAGAAGGTGTTCGGCATCTCGGTGCCGTCGGGCTGGGCCCTGCGCTTCGAACACTTCATCGAGCCCACCGACGTGTACTTCCCGTCGGCCGAGAACGGCTTCCACCACCCCGAGTTCGTTCCTTGGATCGCCTTGGTATCGCTGCTGGCCATCGTCGTCGGTGCCGGCTCGGCGTACCTGTGGTACTGGAAGGGCCTCGGACCCCACGGCCTCACCGAACGGAACCGCTTCGCCCGGGCCGGGTACCGGATCCTCGAGAACAAGTACGGCCTCGACATCTTGTACACCGATTGGATCGCCGGCTCGTTCAAGGGGCCGATCGCCCGCAGCGCCAACTGGTTCAACCAGAACGTGCTCGACGGGGTGGTCAATGCCGTTGGGCACTCCGCCCGCCGCGGTGGTGAGCTCGTATACCGCTACATCGACCAGGGCGTGGTCGACGGGGCGGTGAACGCATCGGGAGCCGGCGCCGAAGGTGCCGGTGAGATCCTGCGCAAGACCCAGACCGGCAAGGTCCAGGTCTACGGCGCCTACCTGTTCGTTGGAGCGGCTGTGCTGGCCGCCATTTTCGTGATCGCTAGTTGAGGACGAGGGAGTCGAAACCGTGAAGGACCTGCTCAACGGCTGGGGTGCCACCGCCGTCGTGTTCCTACCTCTGGTGGGGGCGGCGGTGATGCTGGCCATCCCGAAGACTGAGGAGACCCTGCACAAGGTGGTGGCGCTGGCCACCAGCCTGGTGGTGTTCGGTGTCGGTGTCGCCCTGCTGGCGAACTTCGACTACGACCACGGCGCCACGTTGCAGTTCTTCCAGGACAAGACATGGATCGAGGTGATCAACAGCCGCTACATCATGGGCATCGACGGCATCTCGCTGCCGCTCATCGCCCTGACGGTGTTCGTGGTGCCGTTGGTGATCGTGTACTCGTGGGACCACTTCCCCGAGCCCCACAACCCCAAGGTCTTCCTGATCCTCATCCTGATCCTCGAGACCGGGATGATCGGCAGCTTCGTGGCCCAGGACCTGCTCCTGTTCTTCGTCTTCTTCGAGTTCGTGCTGCTGCCGATGTACTTCATGATCGGTGTGTTCGGTGGTGAGCAGCGCAAGTACGCGTCGCTCAAGTTCTTCCTCTACACCGCCTTCGGTTCGGCCTTGATGATCGTGGCCATCCTGGCCACCTACTTCTTGTCGCCCGAGATCAGCATCGGCGGCGAGATGCGCCACACCTTCTCCATGGTCGCCTTGAGCGAATGGGGCGGATCCACCCTGGCCAAGAACACCGCCATCTTGATCTTCGGTGGCTTCTTCATGGGCTTCGGCATCAAGGTGCCGATGTTCCCGTTCCACACCTGGCTGCCCGACGCCCACACCCAGGCCCCCACCCAGGGTTCGGTCATCCTGGCCGCCGTGCTGCTGAAGCTCGGAACCTACGGGTTCGTGCGCATCGCCATCCCGATCCTGCCCGAAGGGGCCAAGTGGTGGGCGCCGATCATCGGCGGCTTGGCCGTCATCGGCATCATCTACGGTGCCTTGGGCTGTCTGGCCCAGACCGACATGAAGCGTCTCATCGCCTTCTCATCGGTGGCCCACATGGGTTACGTGATGCTGGGCATCGCCACCCTCACACCGTTCGGCATCAATGCCGCCATCTTCGGCATGGTTGCCCACGGCCTCATCACCGGGATGCTGTTCTTCATCGCCGGTTCGGTGAAGGACCGGTTCCACACCCTCGAGATCAAGCGGCTTGGTGGCTTGCTGCTCCAGGCCCCTCACATGGGCTGGTTGCTCGGCTTCAGCGCCATGGCCTCTCTCGGCCTGCCCGGTCTGGCCGGCTTCTGGGGTGAGTTCCCGGCCATCTTGTCGGCCTACAACCCTGGCGCCGGACTGAGCGAAGAGCTGTTCCGGGTGTACATGGTGGTGGCCGCCATCGGAACCGTGCTCGCCGCCGGCTACCTCCTCTGGCTCCTCCAGCGGGTGGCGTTCGGTACTCCCACCGAGGAGTTCGAGCACGAGCACATCCACGACATGCACCTCACCGACTACCTCGCGTGGGCGCCCATGATCCTCTTCATCGTGGTGCTGGGCGTCTACCCCAACCTGATCTTCCGGGTCACCGACGCGGCCGTGATCCACAGCCTGGCCGCCCTGGGCGGGAACTGACCCATGTCTTCCGTCCTCCTCGCCGCGGCCGGCGGTTTCGTCCGGCCAGACATCGACTGGCACGCGCTCGCCCCGGAGCTGGTCATCCTGGCCACCCTGGTGATCTGCCTGCTGATCGACGTCTTCACCGACGAGGGCAGCCGTTGGACGGCGTCGTCGTTCGCCGGCATCGGCATGTTGGCGGCCGTGGTGCCGCTGCTCACCCTGCACATGCGTGACGCCGATGCCGGCGTGATGTTCGGGGGCGGCTACGTCGTCGACGACTTCTCGCTGGTGCTCAAGGGCCTGTTCCTGGTGGCCGGCTACATCACCGTCCTGATCTCGACCAACCAGATCGCCGAGGGTGACTACCCCGAAGGCGAGTACTACCAACTGCTGTTGGCCGCGGTGTTCGGCATGATGGTCATGTCGTCGTCTCGGGACCTGATCACCATCTTCGTGGCCTTCGAGATGCTCTCGATCCCCACTTACCTGCTGGCCGCCTGGCGCAAGCGCACCCAGACCGGCATCGAAGCCGGCATGAAGTACTACCTGATGGGCGTGTTCGCCACCGGCGTGATGCTCTACGGCATGTCGCTGATCTTCGGCGGCACCGGGACCACGCTGATCTCCGAGATCGGCGTGCAGGTGGCCGGCTCGTTCGGCCAGAAGCCCGTCGCCGTGCTGGGCATCATCTTCACGCTGGTCGGGTTCGCCTTCAAGGTGTCGGCCGTGCCGTTCCAGAACTGGGCCCCCGACACCTACGAGGGTGCGCCCACCCCGGTCACCGCCTTCTTGTCGGTGGCGTCGAAGTCGGCTGGCTTCGTGGCCATGCTCCAGTTGGTGTTCATCGGCTTCTTCGGTCGTGCCGACGTGATCCGGCCGTTCATGTTCATCCTGGCCGTGCTCACCATGACCGTGGGCAACGTGATCGCCCTGCGTCAGACCAACGTGGTGCGCCTGTTCGCCTACTCGTCGGTGGCCCAGGCCGGCTTCATCCTGGCCCCGTTGGCCGCGGTGGGTGCCGGCGATGCCGGAACCTCGTCTCAGGTGCTGTCGTCGATCGTGCTGTACCTGCTGATCTACACGGTGGTGAACCTCGGCGCCTTTGCCGTGATCATCACCGTCAGCCGGCGCACCCGATCGGGTGAACTGGCCAGCTGGGGCGGGCTGTTCAGTTATGCCCCCGGCCTGGCCGTGGCCATGGCCGTGTTCCTGTTCGCTCTCGGTGGTATCCCGCCGGCCGTCGGCTGGTTCGCCAAGTTCCAGCTGTTCACCGCCGTGGTCAGCGCCCACACCGCACTGGCCTACGCCGCCGCGGTGGCCATGGCGGTCAACTCGGTCATCAGCCTCGGGTACTACCTGGGTGTCATGCGCACCATGTTCATGGACGACGTCCCCGACGGTGACACCACGCCGGTGCGGATCCCCGTGGCGCTGGCCGCTGCTGTCGGTGTCACCTTGGCCGTCACCGTGGTGGTCGGTGTGATGCCCAACCTGGTGGCCGACCTGGCCGACCACGCCACCTTCACCCTGTCCCTGGGCAAGTAGTCGGTGGAGCCGGCACCCGAGCCGGTGCCGGGCCGTTCCGGACCGCTCGAAGCAGCGATCCTCGCCCACATCGCTGACGGTGGGCCCATCGGTTACGACGAGTTCATGGCCCACGCCCTGTACACGCCAGAGGTGGGTTTCTATGCGGGTGGGTCAGGGGCAGGTCGACGCCGGGACTTCCTGACCAGCCCCGAGGTGGGCCCGTTGTTCGGAGCGGTGATGGCCCGGGCCCTCGACTCCTGGTGGGACGAGCTCGGATCTCCGGCCTCGTTCGTCTTGGTCGAGGCCGGAGCCGGTCCGGGGACGCTGGCCCGGGCCATGAGGGCAGCCTCACCCCGGTGTCTCGACGCCCTTCACCACGTTCTGGTCGAGGTCGCCGAGGTCCAGTGGGCCAGTCATCCCGATGGCGTGGACACGCGCCCCGACATGCCGGCGCCGGGGGAGCTGCTCCCCGGTCCGGTGGTGATCCTCGCCAACGAGCTGCTCGACAACCTTCCGTTCGCCCTGGTGGAGCTCGGGGACCAGGGGTGGGTGGAGGTCACCGTCGACGTCGGCCAGGTACCTGGCCGAGAGGTCGTCGACGCGCTCCACGGCGAACAACCGGTGCCGACGCTGGTGGAGGGCTACCGGCCGCTGCCGGCCACACAACGGGCGTGGTGCGCTCATCAGGGTGGGAACCCGGTACTCGGGGCCCGCTTCCCGGTCCACCACGAGGCCGGGCACTGGCTGGCATCAGCCATTGACCTCACCCGGTCCGAGGGCGGGCGGGTGGTGGTGATCGACTACATGTCCACCTCGGCTGAGATGGCTCGAAGGCCGTGGACGGAGTGGCTGCGCACCTACGCATCCCACCAGCGGGCCGGATCACCGCTAGAAGCACCTGGATCGTGTGATATCACCACCGAGGTCGCCCTCGATCAGCTCCTGGTGGTGGCCGAGGCGGCCACCCACCGGTCCCAGGCCGAGTTCCTCGAGGCCCACGGGATCGACGACCTGGTGACCCAAGGTCGGAGCTGGTGAGCCGATGGCGGCATCAGGGGCGGTCGCCAGGCACTGGAGGGGGCCAGTCGGATACGAGAAGCCGAGGCATTGGTCGATCCCGATGGCCTGGGCGGGTTCACGGTGGCCGAATGGGTCACCACGCCGGCCACGACCACCCCCTGCGTTTGAGCGAGCACGACCGCCGTTCCTGAGGCAGAATGACCCCCAACCAGCGGGGGCGGGCACAGGATCACATTCAAGATGTCTGTCCAACGCCGCGACGCCTCCGCCTTCAACCACGCCCCCTGCCCCATGGCGATCGTCGACGCCGGCGACGGCACGGTCATGGCCGTGAACCGAGCCATGTGCACCGCGCTCGACACTCCGTTGCACCGACTCATCGGCCAGGTGTGGCCCGTTCCCATCGGTGGCCAGCGCTCCGACCTGGTGTCAATGCTCGAACGGGTCGTGCCCGGCGAGACGCTGGTGGTCGAGGGAGCGCTCGGCGCCCCGATCGACGCGGTGTGGTGGCGTCAACAGGTCTCCCTGGTCAGCGAACCGGGCCGACGCCCATACCTGGTGGTGGCGGTCGAGGACCGGACCGCCGAACATCGGGTCACACGAGAGCTGGCCACCGCCGCCCACCGCGACGAACTGACCGGCCTATGGAACCGGCGCCGGTTCCGCTCCGAGCTCCGGCGGCTCCTGAGCGACAGGTCCGGACCCTGGGTCGGCGTCGCCCTGTTCGACGTGGACGACTTCAAATCCGTCAACGACACATACGGCCACGCCATGGGGGACGCCGCCCTGGTGGCGGTGGCGTCTGCCATCGGAGCCGCAGTCCCGCGGGGATCAATGGTGGCCCGACTGTCCGGTGACGAGTTCGCCGCGGCCATCATCGCCCCATCGGCCCAAGACGTCGAGGCCCGCTGTCGGTCCCTTCTCCAACAGGTCACCACGGTGTCGGTGGGGCCAGCAATGCCCGACCTGAACCTGTCCACCGGGGTGGCGGTGGCCGAGCCCGGCCCCGAAGCCGATCGGCGGGTCCAGGAGTTGATGGTCCGAGCCGACGTCGACATGTACGCCTTCAAGACCAGAGCGAGAGCCGAACGCCACCGATCCTTCGGCCCCGACGAACACCACGGCGACGTCGTCGACGCTTGGTCCCACCCCGGCGACGGAGAGCCGCGGGCCACGGGAAGCGACGACGACACCGTGGTCGAGCTGTGGAGCCACCCGGTGGTCTCGGTGGCCTCGGGTCAGCCCGTCCAACACGACGTAGTGCTCCGCCCGGCCGATGCCCTGGTCACCTTCGACACCCTCATCTCGGTCCTGAAGATGGTCGAGCGCCACACCCGTCGTCGACTCGGTCAACCACAACGACACCTGATCCATGTCCCCAACCTCCCCCTCGGGGCCGGCGCGGCTGCGGCCTGGTTGTCACGGGCCGCCGATGACCTGGGCCTCGAACGAAGCCACATCACCTTCGCCATGGACGAGATGGTGCTGCTGGGCGGGGACGAGGGGGCACTCGCCGGACTCAAGGCCCTCCAGGCTGAAGGGTTCGCGGTTGCCGTCGACCGATTCGGGGCTCGTTTCGGGTCGTTACGCCTGTTGGGAGACCTCGAAGCCGACCAGGTGTGGCTCGACGCACGCCTCTTCGACCCGGCAGCCCCGGGGTCAGCCCCCAACGGAGCAGCGTTGGTCGCCTCGGTGTTGGGTCTCACCGCCCGAATGGGTTCGCGCACCGGAGTGGCCGGCGTGACCGAGGCATCGCTGACTCGGCTCGCCAGCCTGGGCATCGACCTCGCCCTGGTTCCCGACGAAACCGCGGGCCGCCCGTTGGGGGTGGTTTCGGGTGCAGCGAACACCGCCCCCACCATGGGTAGGGCAGCGCCCGCCGCGCTGGGGGTCCGCGTCTCATAGGGGTCGGTCTGGCGGCGCCGGCGGCGGCGTGGTCTGGGTAGGGTGACCGGCGCCGAGCGGACCAGGGGAACGGAGCCGTAGTCATGACCGACACCAGCCAGCCGAGTGATGCCACCATCGAGGACTACCTCCTCGAGGATCGGAAGTTCGCCCCGCCATCGGGGTTCGCCGCTGACGCTCTCGTCAACTCGGACTCCCTCCAAGCCGAGGCCGATGCCGACCGTCTGGCGTTCTGGGCTCGGCAGGCCTCTGAGCTGGTCGACTGGTCCAACCCATGGACATCGGTCCTGGACTGGGACCTGCCCGATGCCCGGTGGTTCGACGGTGGCCGTCTCAACGTGTCGGAGAACTGCCTGGACCGCCACGTCGCTGCCGGTCTCGGCGATCGGGTGGCCTACCACTGGGGGGGAGAACCCGGCGACACCCGGACCATCACCTACTCAGAACTGCTGGCCGAAGTCGAACGGTTCGCCAACGTGCTCAAGGATCTGGGCATCGAGCGCGGTGACCGGGTCGCCGTCTACCTCCCGATGATCCCCGAGCTCCCGGTCACGTTGCTGGCCTGCGCCCGGATCGGTGCCCCCCATTCCGTTGTGTTCGGAGGGTTCTCCGCCGACTCTCTCGCCGATCGCATCAACGACGCCGAGTGCAAGGTACTGGTGACCGCCGACGGTGGATGGCGCCGTGGCCAACCGGGCCTGCTCAAGCCCACCGTGGACGTGGCCCTGGCTTCCACCCCGTCGATCGAGCACGTCGTGGTGGTGGACCGCCTCGCCTCCTCGGGCGCCACCGTCGACACGGCCATGACCGCAGGTCGAGACCACTGGTACCACGACCTGATGGCTGACGCCGATGCCCACTGTGCCCCCGAGGCCATGGAGAGCGAGGACCTCCTCTACCTGCTCTACACGTCGGGGACCACCGGCAAGCCCAAGGGGATTATGCACACCACCGGGGGCTACCTGGTGCAGGTCGCATACACCCACCGCTACGTCTTCGACCTCCATCCCGACACCGACGTGTACTGGTGCACGGCCGACATCGGCTGGGTTACCGGTCACAGCTACGTGGTGTACGGGCCACTGGCCAACGCGGCCACCTCGGTGCTCTACGAAGGCACTCCTGACACGCCGGGCCGGGACCGGTTCTGGGACCTGGTGGAGCGATACGGCGTCACCATCCTCTACACCGCGCCTACGGCCATCCGGACCTTCATGAAGTGGGGTACCGACGAGCCCGCTGGTCACGACCTGTCGTCGCTGCGGTTGTTGGGTTCGGTGGGAGAACCCATCAACCCCGAAGCCTGGGTCTGGTACCACCACAACGTCGGGGGAGGTCGCTGTCCCATCGTGGACACCTGGTGGCAGACCGAAACCGGGGCGATCATGATCTCGCCGTTGCCGGGTCACACCACCACCAAGCCCGGCTCGGCCACCTTCCCGCTGCCAGGGATCGCCGCCGAACTGGTCGACGATCAAGGCCAGGCGGTGAGCCGTGGCGGCGGCTACCTCACCTTGACCGAGCCGTGGCCATCGATGTTGCGGGGCATCTGGGGAGACCCCCAGCGCTATCGCGACGCGTACTGGGGTCGGTTCCCCGGTCGCTACTTCGCCGGTGACGGCGCCAAACTCGACGACGACGGCTACCTGTGGGTGCTGGGCCGGGTCGACGACGTCATGAACGTCTCCGGCCATCGGATCTCCACCGCCGAGGTCGAATCGGCACTGGTCGACAACCCCAGGGTGGCCGAAGCGGCGGTGGTGGGAGCCAAAGACGACACCACCGGCCAGGCCATCGTGGCGTTCGTGACCCTCAAGGGTGGAGTGGAAGCATCCGATGCGGTCGGCCAGGAACTGCGCGGCCACGTGGCCACCAAGATCGGACCCATCAGTCGACCCAAGCTGATCATCTTCACCGACGACCTCCCCAAGACCCGATCGGGCAAGATCATGCGTCGCCTGCTGCGAGACGTCGCCGAAGGCCGAGAGCTGGGTGACACCACCACCCTGGCCGACCCCGGCGTGGTCGAGGAGATCAGAGCCCGGGCCGACTCCGCGCCGTCCGAAGACTGAACGTTCCCGGAGCGCCGGCGTTTACGCGCACCGTGGTCTTACCTGTTCTTTCGGGGCCGCACGGTAGCGTTCAGCTCGGAGCCCCAGGTAGGGCCCGGGAGACGAACCATGAAGAACAACATCAAGACCGTCGTCCTGCTCGCCGGCATCGGTGGCCTGCTCATCGTGGTGGGCGGAGCCCTGGGAGGCCAGGGCGGGGCTGCCATCGGACTCGGCATCGGCCTGGTCTTCGTGGGCGGTTCGTACTGGTTCAGCGACAAGTTGGCCATCCGCTCGGCCCGGGCCGTCGAGGTCTCAGAACAGCAGATGCCCCGCTATCACGCCATCGTTCGTGATCTGGCCACCAAAGCTGATATCCCTATGCCCCGGCTGTACGTGTCGCCGGACCCTCAACCCAATGCCTTCGCCACCGGTCGCAGTCCCAAGCACGCCGCCGTCTGCGTGAACCAGGGCATCCTCGACGTGTTGTCGTGGGAGGAACTCCAGGGAGTGTTGGCTCACGAGGTCAGCCACGTCCGCAACCGCGACATCCTCATCGGATCGGTGGCAGCGGCCGTGGCCATGGGCATCACCTTCCTGGCCCGCATGGCGATGTGGGGGGCCATGTTCGGTGGTGGAGGCCGGGATCGCAACGACAACGTGATCGGTCAACTGGCCCTGATCATCTTGGCCCCGCTGGCGGCCGGACTCCTCCAGATGGCGCTCAGCCGCAGCCGCGAGTACGAGGCTGACCGTTCCGCGGCTCGCATGCTGGGCACCGGCGAACCCTTGGCCCGGGCGCTCGAGAAGCTCGACCGTGGAACTCGCATGGTGCCCTCCAGCGTGGACCCGGTCCAGGCCGGCGCCTACATCGCCAACCCGTTCAACGGGCAGAAGGTGCAGTTCTCCAAGCTGTTCACCACCCACCCGCCGATGGAGGATCGTATCGCCCGCCTCCGTGGAGGCGAGTGGCAGTAGCTCCTCGGGGTTGGAGCCACGGCGTGGCGACGGGCCACCTGCGAAACAGCATGGCACCGCCGAGCAGCGTGGTGCCGGGGATCAGTCCCGGAAGTTGTTGAACTGGAGCGGGATGCCGAGGTCGGCGGCCTTGAGGTCGGCGATGACGGCCTGCAGGTCGTCGCGCTTCTTGCCGTTGACCCGAAGCTGGTCGCCTTGGGCCTGGCTCTGGATGCCCTTGAGGTTCAGGCCCTTGATGAACTTGTTCAACTCCCGGGCCTTGTCCGATGAGATGCCGGCCACGATGGCCGCCTTCTGACGGACGGTGGCGCCGGAGGCCTCCTCGACCTTGCCGTAGTCGATCGACTTCAGCGACACCTTCCGACGGACCAGCTTCTCTTCGAGCATGGTGCGCATGGCCACCAGCCGGTCCTCCGAGGAGGTGGCCATCCTGATCTCGTCCTCGCCCAGTTCGATGCTGGAGTTGGTTCCCTTGAAGTCGTAGCGGGTGGTCAGCTCTCGGGCAGCCTGGTCCACCGCGTTGCGGACCTCTTGCATGTCGACCTCGGACACCACGTCAAAGCTGGGCATGGCCGAAGGCTAGTGAAAAACGAGCTGTGCCCCTGCGCTTGGCAGGGGCACAGCTAGATGGTGGGCCGGGTTGGATTTGAACCAACGTAGGCAATGCCGACGGGTTTACAGCCCGTTCCCTTTGGCCACTCGGGCACCGACCCAGGGAGCGCACACCTTAGCGGGGAAGGGTGCTGGTGATGAAAGCCGTAAGTCCGCCTGGATCAGACGGCCATTCCTCGGGCTTCCAGCGAGTAGTCCACGTTGGGCTCGGACCGTTCAGGGCCGGTGGTGACACCGCCGGAGGCTTGGGGGTGAGCGGTGGCGGCCCGAGGGGCCGGATCGGCGGGCTCTGCGGGGGAGGATGGCCCCATCGGCTCCAGGAGTGAGGCCCGACCGCCCAAAGCCTCGAGGCGGGCCCAGTCGGCCACGTCGGCCAGTTCGGTGAGGATGATCACCTGCGGCGAGCCGGCCTCCCGGGCGATCAGCTCCAACAGGCCGAGGCGAACCGAAGGAGCCAGGCCGGTGAAGGGATCGTCGAGGATGAGGGGGAAGCTCTCGGCGCCATACCCGATGCGACGCAGTTCGGTCATCCGGCCCAACACCAAGCGGGCCACCGCGGCTGAGCGCTCGTCGATCGTCGGGGCGCTGGTCGAAACCGTGTCCATCGATCCCAGGTGGCTTCGAAGCCGGGCAGCATCGCCGATCTCACGTTGGTGGAGCACTGCCCAGTCCGCGGTCACGTTCCCAGCCAGGCGGGTCCAGGCAATGGCTGCCTCACGGTGATCGGTGGCGATGGCGCTCAGGCGGCGGCGCTGTTCGGTGTCGGTCATCATGACGTTCACCTGCTTGACCACGAACCCCAGGTACGAGTTGGAACCAGCCGAGGCCAGAGCGTCGTCGGCCTTATGGCGGGCCCGGTCGACTTTGGCCTTCAGCACGAACGCCCCGATCAAGGCCAGCGCGGCCAGGGCCAGCAGCGGGACCACCGTGAACGAGCTCCACAGCGTGACCGGGATGCAAGCCAGGAGCGCCACGGCTGAGACCCGGAGCAGGTTCGTTTGGGTCTGCTGCTGGGTCTCGACGGCCTCGTCGAGGTTGCGGCGGCGCTGTTCCACCTGGGCCAGGGCTTCGGCCCCGTCGTCCTCGGTGGCCAGCTTGTCGCTTAGCTCCTGAAACTCTGCCGCGGTGACCTGGACCCGGTTGGCCGACGACCACAACTCGGATTGGGGCAAGCTGCCAAGGCGGGCGATCTGGACGTCGTCCTCGGTGACCCGAGCGCCGGCGTCGGCGCCGATCAGCAGGGCACACCCCGAGGCGGTTGGGCTGATGCCGTAACGTTCGAGCACATCTGCTCTGCCTTCGGCATTGAGGTAGTCGTCGGTGAGGTCGAGGCGTTCGTCGGGGGCATCGACGCGATGGGCCTTGCCTCGGGGTCGCACGACGGTGATCCGGCGTCCGGCGTTGTTGTGCAGCTCCAGGTGGACGCCCTCGCGCTGGCCGGTGAAGCCACCCAGGATCTCGTCGACGAGGTGGGCGCGAACGGGGCCCGGCACCCCGGCGAGCACGGTCAGCTGTGGGTGGAACTGGAGCGATGTTCGGTTCTTGTTGGTCTCCAGGACCAAACGGGACAGCTGCACCCGGGAGGTATCGGCAGGTGAGGGAGCGACCTTGAGGTGCTTCTGGGTCAGACGACCCATGTCGTAGGGCCCAGGGTGTGGGCGCCAGATCAAGGCCGCACAAGGTCGTGGAACCCGCTTTCGTGCCAGTGGTACGAGGCCGCTATGCTCACGGGCCGGCCCCACCCGCCTCGAGCGGGCCGGGGACACGCCTCCTTAGCTCAGTCGGCAGAGCGCTTCCATGGTAAGGAAGAGGTCGTGGGTTCGATTCCCACAGGAGGCTCGCAAAGCCAGATCCTGGCGGCGTAGCTCAGTTGGTCAGAGCACTCGGCTCATAATCGAGTTGTCACCGGTTCGAACCCGGTCGCCGCTACCAACGCCAAAGACCACAGATCCGAAGCGACCACCAATCAGGAGCGTTCCATCATGGGCAAGGAAAAGTTCGAGCGCAATAAGCCGCACCTGAACATTGGGACCATGGGGCATATTGACCATGGTAAGACGACGTTGACGGCGGCGATTACCAAGACGTTGCATGATGCGGATCCGACGACGGCGTTCACGCCGTTCGACATGATCGACAAGGCTCCTGAGGAGCGGCAGCGTGGTATCACGATCAACATTTCCCATGTGGAGTATGAGACGGCGAACCGTCATTACGCGCATGTGGATATGCCGGGTCACGCTGACTACATCAAGAACATGATCACGGGTGCGGCGCAGGTGGATGGGGCGATCTTGGTGGTGGCGGCCACGGATGGTCCGATGCCGCAATCGGCGTTGAAGGCGCTTGAGGGTGGCGCGGATGCGGCGGCTCAGGTGTTGGAGTTGATGAACCAGGTGGACAGCTTTGTTCCTGAGCCGGTTCGTGATATCGACAAGCCGTTCTTGATGCCGATCGAGGATGTGTTCTCGATCACTGGTCGTGGAACTGTGGTGACCGGCAAGGTCGAGCAGGGTCAGATCCACACTGGTGATGAGGTGGAGATCGTGGGTATCAAGGCCACGCAGAAGACCACCTGTACTGGTGTGGAGATGTTCCGCAAGTTGCTCGATGAGGGTCAGGCTGGTGACAACATCGGTGCGCTTCTTCGTGGTACGAAGAAGGAAGAGGTTGAGCGCGGTCAGGTGTTGTGCAAGCCGGGCAGCATTACTCCTCACACGAACTTCGAGGGTGAGGTGTACGTGTTGACCAAGGAGGAGGGTGGTCGTCACAAGCCGTTCTTCGCGAACTACCGTCCGCAGTTCTTCTTCCGTACGACCGATGTGACGGGCACGATTGCTTTGCCTGAGGGCACTGAGATGTGCATGCCTGGTGACAACACTCAGATGACGGTTGAGTTGATCGCTCCGATCGCCATGGATGAGGGTCTGCGGTTTGCTATCCGTGAGGGTGGCCGTACCGTGGGTGCTGGTCGGGTGACCAAGATCATCAAGTAGTTCTGGCGTCGGGCTGGTCCCGGCTTGAACTGGAGTTGGGCTGGGAGCCTCGGTCGTTGCGGCCGAGGCTCCCTCCGTTTTCGGTGGTAGATGACCGCTGCCGGCGGCCCAGGTGACCTCGTCTGGCAGGGCCGGAGAGCCGTACCGTAGGGTGCCAGGAATGACGGCCACTTCCCCCTCCCAGGTCCCCCTCGCCGGTAGCACCACCGTCAAGAGCCCTACGTTCGACGGCTCGATCAACTGGTTCACCATCGGAAACGTGGCGTTCACCAGGCATCTGGTGCACTCCGGCCAGGACCAGTTCGAAGATCAAGATCTGGCGGTGATGGGACAGACGCTGGCCTTTGTGGCCAAGGGCCTCGCTGGTCAAGGCGTCGGGGTGCGCTTCGGTGTGGAGCGACCCCTCGGCTCCGATGACCCCCAGGGACTGGTCATTGCGCAAACCGCTGGCCTCAGCCCGATCGGTGCCGCGGTCGTCATGAGGAGCAAGATCCCCATGGAGTCCGGCCTGACGCCGTCGGCGAGGGGAGGGCCCGCCTCGCCCGATGGTGACCGAGCCGGGTGGATCTCGCTGGTCACAGCCATCACCGGGCTCGAACCGGTCAACGACATGGCGGGAATTCCTGCCGAACCCGGCGACCGGGTAGCGGTGGTGGATCACCCCAATGGAGACGGGCTGGCCGGGTTCTGCTGGGCCCGCCGGATCGCGTCGGGTCCGGGATCGCCCGGCACCGCCGAGGTGATCGAGATGGGCACGGATCCATCTCTCGACCCGGCTGAGGCGGCCGACGTCGAGCAGGCCGCGATGGCGGCCCTGGCCGCAATGCTCGAAGCTGATGGGGTTCGCACCCTGGCGGTGTGCGTGGACGGGCGTCTCCCGGGGCTGGATGAGCGCTTGGCCGCGATGGGTTTCGTGGCCCGACGCTTGCGCCACACATACGCGCCGGTGCCCCCGGCCTGAGTCTGGATCAGCCGAAGGCAGAGCCTTGTGGCGGAGTTTGGTCGCCGGTTGGGGCCGGGGCCGTTAGTAGATGATCACCATCCTGATCAGCGCGACTGCTACCGCGGCGATGGTGATCGGCCAGGCAGACGATGCCAGTGCCGACCTGGGAGCCGAGGTCAGCGTTTCTTCGTCCCTGCGGACCAGGCACACGACGGCCGCCAAACACGAGACCGCGGTGATGACAGCCGAGACCGTGCTCATCGATCGACCTCCTCGGGAGCACCCCGCCACAGGAACCAGATCAGGGCCGAGGCGGTGACGATGGCCATGGTTGTCAATGCCGCGCTCGGGTGCCATTGGTCTACTGCCACCATGGACAGGGCCACAGCAGTTCCGACGGCGGCGCTCAATGCCACCCCGAGCGAGACCTCCATCAACGGTTCGCCGAGGCGCCGAAACAGCAACAGGGTGCAGCCCGGTACGAACGTGAAATAGGCAAGGGTGACCAGGGGGCGCCCTGACCACCTCAGATCGAGGCCAGCCGAAACCCCAGCGACCAGTGAGATGATCAGCATCACGGCCGCCGTATGCCGTCGGAGATCGGTTCCGCTCATGGCTTGGGGCCCGCATCGAGTCGGTAGACCGCCGCGTCGCCTTGGCGAAAGACTTCGGTGGCCACCCCGGCGTCGACCAATTCTGCGGTTATCGACGTCAACCACCCCGATGGTAGGAAGGCAAGCTGTTCGCCGAACTGTTGCTGCGCCGGGGTGGATATCAGGTAGGCGTTGCCGTCGTCGGGTATCAAGGCGAGGACCTTGTCGGTGGAGTCCAACGGTTGTTCGTCCAGCGGCTCATAGCGATAGCTGGTCAGGTCCCGATAGCGCCACGGCAGGTTGCGGGTCGGGGCCACCAGGACCGTGCCGGGGGGAACGTTTTCATAGACCCAACTGACAGCGGCCAGATCGTCGTCGGTGACCCGTTCGAAGTGCTCGTTTCCGAAGCGAACGGTAAGGCCAGCCATGGCAGCCACCGTCAGGACCCCACCAAGAACCATCACCCCAGCTGCCGTCGCGCGCCTTCGGGCCGCCGCGCTAAGACCCTGAGCCAGAAGGATGGATGCCGCCGGCAGGGCGAACAGGTAGGACCGGAGGAGGACCTCCCCGCCATAGCTTTGACCTCCGACCAGGAGGAATGGTGGAAGCAGCAGGGCCAGGGCCGCCACCGGAGGTTTTCCAGCCCGCCATCGAAACCCAGCCAGCACCATGGCTCCGCCCAGCATCACCGCCGAGAAGGCCACCCGCAACCACAGCACCACCGCTCGTAGGTCGCTACCGCCGAGTCGGGCCAGCAGGCCCGACGACGCGTTGTCTCCGAACTGGCCGAAGCCGCTCACAAGCTCTCCGAGGTGACTGCTCCACCAGGTCACGGCCCCCACCGAGAACCACCCGACGAACAGTACGGCGATGATCACTGGCAGGTGGACCGCCCGACAGGCGCCGACCAGGACCAGTACCCCCACGACGGCGATGAGGGCGAACGGGGTGAGCTGGTGGCTGACCACCGTGGTGGCACAAACCGCCACGATGCTCCACAGCAAGAACCGGGTGGTCCTGGGGTCGACCACGGACCCGGCCGCCTCCCTCCGCCTGGCTCCGTCGAGGTCCTGGAGTCTTCGGAGGCGGTCAAGCACCAACTCGGGGACGAACGGCGAGCGTTTGGCCGTCCAGTGAGTGCCCTCTCCGCCCAGGTAGCGCAGTACCAGCCCCACCACCACCAGGTACAAGAAGTAGGCCTCGGCTTGGGGTGCGAGGTAGTCCTGGTGAACCCAGTTGGCGGCCACGAAGACCCAAAGGGCGATCCACCGCCCGGCATGATCAGTTCGTAGTGCCTTGGCGATCATCCACAGTGGGGCCAGGAAGGCCAGGTTGAACGCCACCGGCGCCCATCGGACCAGGCTCATCGCACTGTCTTCGCCGCCTGCGGCCGAGACGAGCGCGGCGAAAGCGAACGACCCGGGCCAGTTGAAGCGGGCATCTAGCTCGGGCACGGTGTGACCGTTACGGATGATCTCGTCGACGAACCCAACGTGCAGATAGGCGGTGAAGTACGCCGGGTGAGGTTCCACCAGTGGAGTGATTCCCTGGATCATCACTACCAGCAGGATCGTCTGGAGGACGAGTAGGGGACGACGGTCGCGGTGGCGCACACACATAGCGAACGCTCCGGCCAGCAGCGCGAACGACACCGGGAACTGCCAGCCGAGCACCGACACGAGGCCAGCGTCGGACATGGCCGATGGGTCGAGTCGCGCCGTACCCCACAGCCACAACACCAAGGCGCCGATGGTCATGGCACATGGGAGCGCCCAGCCCCGGCCCGCGGTCGATGGCGGTCCGGTGCGCCCGCGCCCGGTCGGCTCATCGGACCGGCTCGGCCTCGAACCGGCGTCACTGGACGAAGATGCAGAGGTGGAGAGGGGAGTCAAGCCATCACCGCCGGACCGGGGTGCTTTGGGCGTCCGTGGTGTCCGGCGCCCTGTATTTCGCGGGTGATCGTCGGGATCACGGCCACCGCCACTACCGCTTGGGCGACGGCGTAGCCGAGAGCGGCCCCGGTGATCCCCTGACGAGGCAGTAGGTATGCGGCCAACGCCACCGCGATGGTGCAACTGGCAGCCTGGGTAGCGATCATCGCCACCAGCCGACGTCGAAGTCGGGCAACGCTGAGGAATACTGTCAGCGCGGCCCTGAACGGCATCGCCAACGCCAGCAGCCTCAACACATCGGCTCCAGCCTCGTACCCCTCGCCCAGGATCGACATGGCCGTTGGGGCCAGAACCATGATCGCTGCCACCCCACCGGCGGTGATGGCCCCGCTGAGGCGAACGGTGCTCCCCAGCAATGCGTGGATCCGATCCTCGTCGTTGGCCCCCTCCACCGTGAACGACACCCCCACGCTGGCCAGGGCCAGGTCGAAGGCGCTGGCTGCGATCCATGCTGTGGCGAAGGCGGCGTTGGCTCGAAGCCCGACGATCGCCGCCACCAACAACGGCATCAGGTTCACCGACGCCAACTGGAAAAGTCCTCCCAGGTAGTCGGCAGCGGAGTACCGGAGCAGGTCGCCAGACGGAGGCGCCTCACGGTGGGCGGTGGAACGCTGATGGGCCGGGAGCAACCGGGTCATCAACACGATGCTCACCGGGACGGCGATCATCGCGGCCGGAACACTCCACGACGTGAAGATCCCGGATCTGGGCATGTGGCCAGCCAACAGCCACACCAGCGCCACCTTGGTTGCCGCGAACAGCCCGTTCTCTACTGGTACCCACACGGACTGACGGATGCCGGCAAGCACCGCATCTTGAAGGGTGAACATGTTCCACGCCACCACTGCTGCAACGAACGCGGCTCTGGCGGGCCAGGGAGACCCGGTGCCCCCCAGCGACGAATCGACTCCGCCCAACGTCACGAAGATCCCGCCGATGACAACCGCCGCGGCCGTTGCGGCGCCGTACGACAGTACGACGAGACGTCGGCTCTGCTCGCCGTGAGCAGGGAGGAAGCGGGGGAGGATGTGGGTGAGGTTCAGTTGGCTGGCACCGCCGATCAGCAGTAGAGCGGCCACGGCGGCCCCGCCTCGGCCGACCTCGATCTCGGGGTAGCGACGAGCTGCGACACCCCAGTAGATGAGGCCCAGGACCGAGGTGAGAGCGCTGGCCGCTACCAGCGCGTAGGCATTCCTGAAAAGGGGAATGCTCAGGTGGTGACGAACCCGACCCGATCCCGATCCCTGCCCCGACGCCGGCGGTCTCGGCGCCACGGATGCGCTAGGCGAGGTGTTCACAGGTTGGTCATCGGTCTAGAGGTGACCGGTGGTCGCGGTTGGGAGCGGGCGTCGACTCGGCCCCCGATGGCGAGCCGGAACCAACGCCGGTTCGACGCTGGTTTCGGCGGGCGGTGATCCGGCCCGAGGCGTAGCCGGCCGAAGTCCAGGCCAGTCCACCGATGATGGCTCCGGCCCGGGTCAGACCGGACCGGTCGCCTCGAGCCGTCGCCTTGAGCCCGTACCAAACTCCCCTGGGTAGGACCTTGAGGGTGTGGGCCCGTTCAGCGGCAAGCCCGTCTCGACTGCCGACCTCGGTGGTCACGAGCGCCTTGGACAGGCCTTCGGCATGGCACCGCGATCGGAAGTAGCGCCAACGGATCCGGTCGGGGGAGACCGTGTGGTTGACCCGGGCTCGGGGCTCGTAGAGCAGAACGGTCGATGGTCTGGACTGGCGGAGACGGATGCACAGCTCGGTCTCCTCGCAACCCAAAGGCGTGGTCCCGACCCGGCCGATCCCCTCGCGGAAGCCGCCGACCAGGTCGAACACCTCACGGCGGAACGACATGTTGCACCCGATCAGGTTCCGGATCGGGGCGAGCTCCACCGGGAGACCGGTCCAGCTGCAACCGACCACCCACTCGAACTCGGCGGGGAACCACGCTGGACGGAGGTCGGGCCAGACGGCATCGGCGGCCCCACCCACACCCATCACCGCCTCGTCCGAGTAGGGGGCAAGTAGGTGGGGGAGCCAGCCAGGGGCAGGCACGGCATCGTCGTCGAGGAAGACCACCACGTCGCCGCGGGCCTCGGCTATACCCGTGTTGCGCGCACCGGACAAACCCCGGCTGCCCTGGTTCTCCACCACGTGGACGCCGCTCACCTCGTCACGGACGCGAGCGGCCAGGCCCGGGTTGTGGTCGATGACCACGATGATCTCGAAGGGGGCGTCGTCTCCGCTGTCTCCCATGACGCGCACCGACTCCACGAGGTCGTCCCACCGGCGCTCGGTGTAGGCGCAGATGATGACGCTGGCCGTCGGGCTTGCCGTCGGGTCGCTTCCTTTGCGGGCAGTTAGGTGCGAAGCCGGACCTTGCGCCGCGCCGTGGCGACGGTGGGTCACCTATCCGCGAGGGCGCTGGGAGCGAACTCTCCACCGCCGGGCGCGGACTGCGGCTCGGGGAGGTGCCAGCGGTGGTGTTCGCCCGAGCGGGCTTCGGACAGGATCGACCGCAGGATCCGCCACCCGTCACGCACGGCGTGGAGCTTGGATGCGCCGCCGACCCTGGTGGCCTCGTGGCAGGCGACCTCTGACGTGCGCAGCCCGGCCTGAGCTGCCCTGACCGCGAGTTGGATCTCGAACTCGAAACCGTCGGCTAGGTCGTGGACTAGGTCTTCGACGCTGCGCCAGTAGGCGTTGAACCCGTAGGTGATGTCGGTGAACTTCCGCCCGACCGCGGCGTTGGTGACCCCGGTGAGGAACGCGTTGCCGGCCTTGCGGATGGGTGTGAAATCGTCGCTCCCGCCGCCCGGCAGGCACCGGGAACCCTTCACGAAGTGATCACCCTGCAACAAGCGTTCCATGGCCGCATCGATGTCCCTCGGGTCCATGGAGCCGTCGGCATCCATTGTGACGATGATGTCCCCGGTGGCTGCCCTGATCCCGGTCTTGAGGGCGTCGCCCTTGCCGCGCCCGTCCTGGCGGAGCAGCAGCGCGTCGGGGCGGATCCGGGCCAACACGTCGATGCTGCGGTCGGTGGAGCCGCCGTCTACCACGATCACCTCGGTGATGTACCGAGGTAGGTGGGGCAGCGTCGCCTCCAGCCCGGCTTCCTCGTTGAGGATGGGCATGATGACGCTGACGGTCAGTCCGCCCAGCGTCGACTCCCGGGTTTCGCCGAGTTGGGGAGCCAGATCTGACCTCCGGCGCTCGACGTGGGTTTCAGAGGTGATGGTCATGGGCGGGCACGTCGGCGCGAGAAGTTACCTGTGAGGACTTGATGTCAGCCGTTGTGTCCCGATGAACCTAACATGCCGAGCTCGAATACCCACAGATGGTGGCGTCGGCATTGGCCTTTCAGGTCTGCTGGCGGGGCCGCTGACGGGCTCGGTGGAACGTCGTCGTGGCGCATCGCCATCTCGGTGCTGGCCTGTGTGGTGGTGGTGTCGGGCTGTGACCCGGTTCTAAAGGTGACCGTCGACGTGGCCGCACCTGATCAGGGGTCGCGGCCGAACCGGCTGGTGGTGGGGATCAGCCACACCGATTCCACGATCGGAGCGGTGACATCTGCCGAACCTCGTACCGTCGAGCTGGGGATCCTCGAAGACATCCCGATTCAGAACGTGTTTCTCATGGGCTGGGGAACCGCCAACCCTCAACCTTCGCCAGGGCAGTTCGACTGGTCCACGCTCGACGAGCGGATCGCCCTCATCACCAGCGTCGGGGCCGAGCCGGTGCTCACCTTGTGCTGCGCCCCGGACTGGATGAAGGGTCAACCGGAGGGTACGACGGACTGGAGCCTGCTCACCGTCGCTCCCTTGCCGGACCGCTACGACGAGTTCGCCGCTCTGGCCGCGGCTGCCGCCGCCAGATACCCGCAGGTGAGACGGTTCCAGGTCTGGAACGAGATGAAGGGCTTCCACGACCCGGCCACCAACGCGTGGGACGCGGCCAGCTACACCGACATGTACAACGCGGTCTACCACGCGGTGAAAGAGGTAAGGCCCGACGCGCAGGTCGGGGGACCCTACGCGCCCATCGACATCTGGTCCGATGCCCAGTCGATGTCTCACCCCAGCGGGGTGCGAGGTCCATGGGGAGTGGTCGACCAGCGGCCGCTCGATGTCCTCACCTATTGGCTCGAGCACAACGACGGGGCCGACTTCGTATCCCTCGACGGTTGGATCACCACCCGGGACCGGGGCCTCATCACCGATCCGTTCACCGCCACTGAGGTGTACGCCGAGCTGACCCGGTGGCTGGCGGCCCGGACCGACCTGCCCATCTGGTGGTCTGAGGTCCACGTCAGCGATCCGTCGTGGAACGAGGCGCTGCAACATGCCGCCACCACCTGGGCGTTGACCCGGATGGGTGAGGCCGGCGCATCGGTGGCCATGTTGTGGTCACCACAGGCCGAAGGCACTAGTTGCGCCGGATGCCTCTGGACGGACCCGGCCCTCGGGCCACCCACAGCCACCGCGCTGGGATCCTCGATCACGGCTTGGTCAGCTTGCGCCCCGGTCGGTGGCCGGTGGAGTGACGCGGCCTCCTCGGTCCCAGATCATGTCAGCGCCTTGGCCATCGACGACGCCGTCTACGTGCTCAATCGCTCGGCGCTGACGGCCGAAGTCCTGGTCGACGGGGACACTGCGGTGGTGCCGCCTCTGGCGATGAGGGTCGCTGGCACGGTCTATCCCTGTCGTCGCTGACACGCGCCATCCGGTGGCGGGCCGATCGTCGACACCGCCGGTCGGCCCGCTCGCGGCCCTCTGTGTGCCGGTGTCGGAGGTCGAAAGGTTTGTCCGATGAGCCCCGGTGTCCTACCCTGACCCCCGCTCCCCCTCTGGGGGGTGGCCCTTCGGGGCGCAGGCAACCGTTCGGGAGGGAGGCGACCGCGCTGACCGTCCGACATTTTCCCGCTGCCAGTGTCAACCAATCGGGTGGGCACGGCGTCTACTCTCGTGGAAGCCAACGGCAGTCCAGCGTCACGCTCCCGGTTGCCGGGGCACACGCAATCAACCCCTAGCCAAGGATAAAGACAGAACCATGACTCAGACCAAGATGCGTGTCGGTCTGGCTGCGGCCACCGCCGCTGCCTCACTGACCGGCGTGTTTGCCCTGGCCAGCCCGGCCAACGCCGCCGCCGTCCACCCCGATGCGGTGCGCAACGCCACCGCTGCTGGTGGCACCAACCAGATCGTTCTCGACTGGGATGCCCCCAACACCGGTGAGCCCGCCACCTCCTACGTGATCGCCCTCTACAACGAGGCCGGTGTGCAGGTTGGTGACGTGTACGTCGTGCTCGCCCCCACCACCACCCTCACCATCGAGAACGTGGCCGCCGGCAAGTACTACGCCGAGATCTACAGCCACAACGCCTACCCCGGCTTCGGTGGCCCGGTCCGCGCCCCCGAGTCCGGCACCGTCACCGTCACCGCTCCGGTGGTCACCCCGCCGGCCGCCCCGGTGCTGAACACCCTTCCGTACCGTCCGTACAAGAACTGGTCCGACATGATCGACCAGGAGTACCGCTTCTGGACCGGGTGCTCGTCTGACCCGGAAGCCGTCGCCGGTCATTTCCCCCGCGACGACGAGTACACCTACTGGTACAACAAGCTCACCAACAACTTCTGGAGCGACCTCGACTGGGATCGCTACAACGATGCTTGGGTCATGCGCAGCCGCGCTGAGTGGACCCGTCTCACCAACGGCGCCACCTTCGACCCGCCCGCCTTCATCACCTCGACTGGCTACGAGTCGTCCATCGCCTACAAGACGCTGTACGACAAGCGCTACTCGTACCTCACCACCATCCCCTCGGGCGGTGGCTTCATGCCCGCCGACAACGGCGCCGGTGGCGGTACCGCCAACAACAACATCCTGGAGGCCGGCGAGGTTGCCGCCGCCAAGGTGGACGCCAACAACTACGCCCGTTGGGCCCCGCACCTGCTTGCCGAGTTCGGCCCCAAGGTCAACACCCTCGTCAACCAGCAGGCCACCAACGACGTGTACTTCGCTCGTCGTGTCGACTTCGTGCGCACCCTGGCCGAGGACGCTGAGCAGACCGATGGTCCGGCTTACCGCCTCTACACCGCCTACTTCAGCCGCATCCCGGATGCCGGTGGTCTGTGCTTCTGGACCAACGCCCTCCGCAGTGGTTGGTCGTTGCTCGACGTCTCCGGAGTTCTTCGTTCAGTCCCAGGAGTTCGAGGACACCTACGGTGGCTTCGACCTCAAGGGTGACGAGGATTCGACCGACGCGGCCGAGTTCGTGGCGCTGATCTACCGCAACGTGCTCGATCGTGAGCCCGACGAGACTGGCGCCGCCTTCTGGACCCGTCAGCTCCAGACCGAGCGTTACAGCCCGGCCGAGATGCTGATCGGCTTCTCGGAGTCGCAAGAGTTCAAGAACCGCATGTCGTCCAAGGTCGGCACCGGCATCGCCTACCTGCACCTCCTGGGCCGCATGCCCAGCGAGGCCGAGTACGTCGCCGCCGACTGGAACTGGACCTACTTCCAGACCAACCCCACCGAGTCTGATTGGTGGATGTGGTGGTTCTTCGACACCTGGGGCCTCTCGGCTCCCAACAGCTACCTCTACGTGTGGCTGGTCGACAACCCCTCGGGTGAGTACACCAAGCGTGCGAACATCACCATCCCCTCGCACCACCACCCCCACGAGGCCCCCGGCACCCAGCCCCTCTGATAGGGCTGAGAGCCAGGCTGCTCCTCGTGAGTAGCTGACGCAACGGCTTCCGAAAAGGGGGTCCCGCTCCGGCGGGGCCCCCTTTCTCCGTTTTCCCTGGCTGGGGGAGGCCGAGATATCTCCCACCGGGTCTTCTAGCGGTGCGGCCCACGCTTCACCGCGACGGCGGTTACCGTCTACTCGAAGCCGGGCTCAGCCGGCCAGGGGGAGACGGCCTCGACGGGCCAGCACGAAGGCGGCCCCTGCGCCAGCAGCCGTGGCCGCGATGCCTCCGAGGTACGCGGCGCGGCGCCCAGTGAGAATGGCTCGCACCGCGCTCCGCTCGGACGCTTCGGCTAGGTAGACGAGGATGTTGTCGCTCAACCCGTCGGGTAGGGCGCCCAGGTCGGAGCGGAGCAGACGGAGCCCTCGGACCAGCTTGCGGTACTGAACGAGCTCGGCCTGGCACCGCAAGCACTCGGCGACATGGTGGTGTTCGGCCTGCGTCAGATCGGCCGATCCGTCAATCAGGCCTGGGAGTACATCGCTGACCTCTTCACACCGCATGGGCGTGCTCCTCTCCCTCATCGATGCTCTCCTCGCCCCGCATCGGAAACACCTGGCTGCGTAGCCTTCGGCGGGCCCGGTGCAAGCGAACCTTGGCCGCAGACTCCGAGATGCCGAGCTCTTCGGCGATCTCGGCGTGGTTCAGGTCGTACACATCGCGCAGGACGACGACGGCCCGTAGCCGGGGTGGCAGCGCGGCGATGGCGGCCTCGAGACGCTCCTTCAGGAGTGCGACGTCGGCCATGGCCGCGGGGTCGTGCTCGGGAGCGTCGTCGATGACGGCGAGCTCGTCTTCCAGCTCGTCGTGGCGGTGACGCCTCCGGCGCCCCAGGTGGGTGGAAGCGCAGTTGGCGGTGATCCGGTACAACCAGGTCGAGAACTGGGCGTCACCACGGAACTTGCGCATCGACCGGAACGCCCGGAGGTAGGCCTCCTGGGTCACGTCGAGCGCGTCATCAGGATCGGAGACCAGCCGTCGAGCCAGCGCGAACGTGTCGGCGTGGGTGCGGCGAACCAGTTCCTCGAAGGCGCTGTGGTCGCCGTCACGGGCGGCGTCCACCAGGTCTTCGACCGTAGATTCCCCGCGGGGAGATACCTCGGGTACGTGCAGGTGAACGGCAGCCATCGTCACATCCGACCTCGATGGTCCCGGTGGGGTTACTTCTGTCGGCCCGACCGTCACCGCATGAGTCTCGCACCAGGTTCAGGCCCGTGCACGCCACCCAGCCGCGCCTCTGTGCAGCCTCTCAGCCGTCCTTGGCCAGCTTGTCGCTTGGAGCTTCCTGCCAGCGCGACGCTAGAGTGGTCCGCCGAGCAATAACCCCGAGGGCAGTAGCTCAACTGGCAGAGCACCGGTCTCCAAAACCGGCGGTTGGGGGTTCGATTCCCTCCTGCCCTGCAATAACACGACGTCAACCCGCGCCGAGGCCAATTTCCGTGGCGATGAACCGAGAGACCAAGCGGATGCTGCAACGCCAGGGGCAGCTCACCGAAGACGGCGCGCCCAAGGCGTCGCGTCGGCCCGCGCCATCTCCCAACGCGCCACGGGAGCCTCGAACCAAGCCGAAGCAGTTCGTGCGAGAGGTGAAGGGTGAGCTCCGCAAGGTGGCGTGGCCCACCCGGGCCGAAACCCTCAGCCTCTCGTTGGTCGTGTTCGTCTTCCTCGTGATGCTCACCGCACTCATCGCCGGCCTGGACTACGGCTTCTCCAAGGCGGTCCTGTGGATCGTCGATCAGTGATCGTCGCAGAACTAGCCGCTTCCCCCACCCCCCTGGTGTCGCACCCATGACCTCCTACGACAACCCCGACCAGACCGAAGTCTCTGACGTCGAGATCGATCCCGAAGCGAGCGATGCGGTAGCGGCTGAGCCCGACGGCATCGACACCGCCCCGGCGTTCGACCCTGAGACCGGTGAACTGCTCGAGGTCACCCGTGCCGAAGACAGCTCTGACCCAGACGGCGATGTCGAGGTCGTGGATGTCGAGACACTGATCGAAGAGGCCCCCGTCGTGGACAGCCCCGCCGATCGTCCCGGCCGGTGGTTCGTGGTCCACACCCAGTCGGGCTACGAGAAGAAGGTCAAGCAGAACCTCGAGGCCCGAACCCAGTCCATGAACATGGAGGGTCGCATCCACGAGGTGGTCATCCCCATGGAGGAGGTGGTCGAGTTCAAGGGTGGCAAGAAGGTCGTCGCCCAAAAGAAGATGTTCCCGGGCTACCTCCTGGTGCGCTGCCACCTCGACGACGACTCCTGGTATGTGATCCGCAACACCCCCGGCGTCACCGGCTTCGTGGGCCAAGGCACCAAGCCTTCGCCCCTGCGCCGCAAAGAGGTCGAGACGTTCCTCACCGTCAAGCCCGAAGGTGACGAGCAAGCTGCCACCCGCAAGGGCCGGCCCCGACTCGAGTTCGAGATGGGCGAGACCGTCCGAGTCAAGGAAGGTCCGTTCGCCGATTTCAGCGGCGAGATCGTCGAGATCAACGAGGACCAGCTCAAGGTAAAGGTGCTGGTCAACATCTTCGGCCGGGAGACCCCGGTCGAATTGGAGTTCTCCCAGGTGGCGAAGCTCTAGGTCCCGGACCTAGGCTCGCCCGTCCCCAAGAAACACGTAGGAGCAAGAAGAACCATGGCCAAGAAGAAGGTCGCGGCCGTCGTCAAGATCCAGATCCCCGCCGGTGGTGCAACTCCCGCACCGCCCGTCGGTACCGCGCTCGGCCCCCACGGCGTGGCGATCATGGACTTCTGCAAGGCCTACAACGCCCAGACCGAAGCCCAAAAGGGCACCATCATCCCGGTGGAGATCACGATCTTCGAGGATCGTACCTTCACCTTCATCACCAAGACCCCGCCCACGCCGGTACTGATCCGCGAGGCAGCCGGGGTAGACAAGGCGTCGTCCAACCCCGGCCGTGAGGTCGGTGGTTCGGTGACTGCCGCCCAAGTCGAAGAGATCGCCAAGATCAAGCTTCCCGACCTGAACGCCAACGACCTCGAGGCAGCCAAGCGCCAGGTCGAGGGCACCGCCCGTTCCATGGGCATCACCGTCAACTGACAAGTCCGATAACCAGGCCGATTCCGGGACTACCTCGCCCGGCGGCCTCCTGAACGAGGGAGCCATCATGGCGAAAGGCAAGAAGTACCAGGACGCCACCAAGCGTTTCGATCGAGACAACCTCCATGGTGTGGGCGAAGCCCTCGACTTGGTGAAGAGCCTGGCTCCGGCCAAGTTCGACGAGACCGTCGAGCTGGTGGTCCGCCTCGGGGTGGATCCCCGAAAGGCTGACCAGATGGTGCGTGGCACCGTGGCCCTGCCCGCCGGCACCGGCAAGGACGTGCGCATTGCGGTCTTCGCCACTGGCGACGCCGCTGCGGCCGCCCGTGAGGCCGGTGCAGAGTTCGTGGGCGCCGATGACCTGGCCGCCGAGGTGGAGGGTGGCATGTTGGCCTTCGATCTGGCCATCGCCACTCCCGACCAGATGCCGGTCGTCGGCCGTCTGGGCAAGGTGCTCGGTCCCCGTGGCCTCATGCCCAACCCCAAGACCGGCACCGTCACCACCGATGTGGCCAAGGCCGTGGCCGAGTTCAAGGGCGGCAAGGTCGAATACCGGACCGACCGCTACGGCAATGTCCACGTTCCGCTGGGCAAGGTGAGCTTCGAACTGTCGGCGCTCGAGGAGAACTTCCGCGCCGTCCTCGATGAGCTCCAGCGAGCCAAGCCGGCCTCGGCCAAGGGCCGCTACCTGAAGAAGATCGCAGTGGCCTCCACCATGGGCCCCGGCGTCAAGGTCGATGCCAACCGCCTCCGTCCCGAGGCCACCAACGACTGATTCCCCGGTGCCGTCCGGCGCCGCCGATTTCTGGAAGTTGTGCGGCGGGAGCTAGCGTTTCCGCCGCACAACTCACGTCGCCGAAGACCTCTGGTGCACCCCGGTGCCAATGGGCTTGCCCGCCAGACGAGGTGGACGAACTTCTTCGTCTGTCTCCTGGGTGTTCGCGCGATGCGAGCACCCAGTCGCATTTTTCCCATCCGAACATCCGTACAGAGACAGACATAGAGAGGAGGTGCCCATGGAGAACCCGAGACCCGAAAAGGTCGCGGTGGTGGAAGAGGTCCGAGCCAAGCTCGAGGCCGCCGATGCTGCCGTGCTGACCGAGTACCGGGGCCTCAACGTGTCGGCTACGGCCGAGCTCCGTCGCGCGCTACGCGAGGCGGGCGGCGAGTACAAGATCTACAAGAACACCCTGGTTCGCTTTGCGGCCCGGGACCTGGGCTTGGAGATCGAGGACCTGCTCACCGGGCCCACCGCCATCGCCTTCGTCGATGGTGACCCGGTGGCGGTGGCCAAGGCCCTGCGTGACTTCGCCAAGACCAACCCGGCCTTGGTGATCAAGGGCGGCCTGCTGGGAGACAAAGCTCTCGACGAGGCTGCCGTCAAGGCCCTCGCCGACGTCGAGCCTCGCGAGGTCTTGTTGGCCCGCTTGGCTGGCGCCATCGCCGCCCCGATGACGCAGTTCGCCGGCTTGCTCGCGGCGCTGCCCCGCAACTTCGCCTACGGCCTCAAGGCCCTCATCGACCAGGGTGGCGCTCCCGGCGCTCCTGCCGATGCCCCCACCCCGGCCGAGGCTCCTGCCGAAGCCCCCGCCCCGGAGGCCGAAGCGGCCGACGAGACCCCCGCTGCCGAGGCACCCGCCGCGGCAGACACCCCCGAAACCGATCAGGCCGAGGAGTCGGCCGCCACCGAACAGGAGAGCTGACCCATGGCTACCAAGGAAGAGATCCTCGACGCTATCGCCGGAATGTCCGTGCTGGAGCTGAGCGAGCTCCTCAAGGACTTCGAAGAGAAGTTCGGCGTCACCGCTGCGGCTCCGGTCGCTGTTGCCGCTGCTGCCCCCGCCGGTGGCGGTGGTGGCGAGGCCGAGGAAGAGAAGGACGAGTTCGACGTCGTCCTGGTCGACGCCGGCTCCGGCAAGATCGGCGTCATCAAGGAGGTGCGTGCCCTCACCAACCTCGGTCTCAAGGAGGCCAAGGAGCTGGTGGACAACGCCCCCAAGCCGATCCTCGAGAAGGCCTCCAAGGCCGACGCCGAGAAGGCCAAGGCTGCCCTCGAGGGCGCCGGCGCCACCGTCGAGCTCAAGTAGTACCCGTCGGGCTCGCCCCGACGCTATATCCGAAACGGCCGTCACCCCACCCGGTGGCGGCCGTTTCGCGTACTACCACGGCCCGGGCCGGGGGGTTCGGGGACAGAGCCCCTTGCGGCGGAGCCCCCGACCTGCGTAGAGCGGCTTTGCCGGTGGTAGCAGCGAAGGCGGCGGCCGTCAGGACGGCGACCGAACTCCGCCGGAAGGCTCTGCCTTCGGCGGATCCAGGCTCAGGGTGGGGACCCGGCCGGGAGGAGCCAGGCTTCGTACCAGTCGCGGTCCGACTCGAGCCGATGGAGCTCGGCCACATCGGCCGGGTCGGCGCCGTTCGCGACCAGGCTGGTTCTGAGCTCGACCGAATCGACCGTGACCATCTGATCAACGGGGAGTCCGGCATCCCGTCTTACCCGGACCTCGATGCGGTCGGTCTGCGCCCGATCTGTGGCCGACAGGTGGTCCCAGTGGACCAGCAGTTCGGCTCCGTCCGGCGGGATCCAGGAGTGGCGCAGGGACTTGCCGATCACGAACAGGTACGGGAGGTCGCTGCGTCCGGTGGACCGGAAGTCGCCGAACCGGGTGGCGTGGTCTGGGGTGAAGTCGAGCTGGTAGCCGTGACGAGCCAGGCTGGCCCCCGTCCCGGTGCCGACCGCGCTGAACTGGCGGGCATCGCGGTACCGGAAGGCGTAGGAGCCGGTGGGCAACTCATGGCGGATGGCGCGTGACAGTTCCCGGACGGCGGGATCGTTGGCGGCCATGGGCATCACCGGGTCGGACAGGGCGACGCGGATCGAGGCGAAGCTGGCCACGACGGCCACGGTCGCGCCCAGCACCGCGGCACCCACCCTGACCGTGCGCAGCATCGGCGGCGTGGCCCGTCGCAAGATGTCGACGATCGGCAGGAGAGCCACGGTCGTGGCCATTAGGGCCACCGGCCAGGACCATCGGAGCACGTAGTTGATGAGACCGCCGGTAGTGCGAGTCACCGTGACCACCGCGGCCAGGTGAATGGTGGCGGCGTAAACGGCCAGCTCCACACGTTGGGGTTGGGAACCGGCGTAGCGCCCGATGGCGGGCACGGTGCCGATGGCCAGGGCTACCGGCAGGATCAGCAGTGTCCAGATCGGAGCCGGGTCCACCGGCCACACGCCTTCGTGGACACCGAGCCACGCCGGGACGAACCCGAGCTCCCGGGCCGCTACCTCCAGGGAATCCTGGAGAGGAGGGGGGGTCTCGGGGCTGTCTCGGGCGAAGTCGACGAGGGCACGGATGTTGCCAGGCTCGTTGGTGATCTGGTCGACGATGGGCCCCGCCCACAGGGCCAAGGCCAGGGCCAGGAGGGCAGCGCCGGGGAGGAGGCGTGGCACCAGCCCCGGCGTGGTGGAGGTGGTGCTGCTTGCTCTGGCACGGCTCGGCTCGGGCACGGAGGTGTCGGCCCGGGATCGCAGCGACGGGCGCCCAGGCCTGAGCCATCGGCGCCAGCACCACCAGATGACACCGGCCCCGGTCGTGGCCAACACCACGGGGGCGTTGCCGAGGTGGCTCTGTGCGGCGTAGGACCCGGTGACCAGGGCCACGACCAGGGCCCAGCGAGATCCCTTGGCGGCGGCCAGTGCCGCCGTGAACAAGAAGCACAACAGAGGCAGGACGGTGGCCCACGGGTTCCAGGGGTCTGACAGGCGGATCACTCCGTGGCTGTGGATCAGGACAGCCATGGCCACGGTGACCAGGGCGGCAAAGCCCGTTCCGGCCAGGCGTCGGGCGGCGATGGCGGTGGCCACGATCGAAGCCGAGCTGACCAAGGTGAGATGGACCAAGACCGCGGAGGGTCCACCGAGGCGAAGGGCCGGCGCACCCAGCCAGAACATGAGCGGCCCGGGGTGGTCCCATCCGAATCGCGACCATGGGCCTCGCAGCGGAGGATGAGCCGTGAAGGCATCGTGCATCCGCAAGACGATGATGGCCTGATCACCGGCGGGCTCCCAGTCCAGCACCGCCACTCGGGCCAGCACGACCACGGCCGGGGCCAACGTGACGGCGAGCAGTCCGACGAGCAGCCAGTCCGATCGGGACCGGGACCGGACGGACCAACCTGCTGTTCGGCCCCCCTCGCCGGGCGTCATGCGCGCCTGAGGCTCCAAGTCACCGTGGCTCCGTCCAGTGGGGCCGAACCCTCACCAGAGGCCTCCCCCGGCACTTCTCCGGAGTTGGCGTAGGTGATCGATGTGGCCAGCACGCTCTGGGCAAGGTGGTCCTCGTGGGCCCTCACCATGGCTTGCTGGGGTTCGGGCAGTTCGATTCTCAGGTGTATCCGGTCGGTCACGTCCAGGCCCCCGTCTCGGCGGGCCTGTTGGACCAACCTCACCAGATCGCGGGTCACGCCCTCGGCGTGGAGTTCAGGCGTGACGGTCAGGTCCAACGCCACCACCAGCCCGGTGTCGATCATCCGCCCTTCGGGATCCACGTAGCGGACCGCTTCCGCGGCCAGGTCGGCGCGGCCGGAGTCGCCTTCTCCGGTGTCGAGGGCCAGCTCGTACTCACCGTCGTGAAGGATGTGGCCCCCCACGACCACCTCGCCGGTGTCATTGCGATGCCAGTCACCGGAGCGGGCCGCGGCCAGCACGGCTTGCACATCTCGACCCAGCCGGGGTCCCAGGACCCGTGGGTTGGGGCGGACCACCTCGGCCCCGTAGGCGGTCCGGTCTCCTTGGGTTGTCACCGCCTTGACGTTGAGCTCGTCGGCGATGAGTTGGGCGAACGGCACCAGCAGTTCGGCCCGGTCTCCGGCGACGGCCAGGGTCGACAGCGGAAGTCGGTTGCGGAGTTTGTGGTCCTCGCGCAGGCCCAGCGCCGTCGAACAAACCGCTCGGACCTCGTCCATGGCCCGGACCAGATCGGGTTCGACCGGAAGAGCGGCGGCATCGGGCCAGTCGGTGAGGTGGACGGAGCGGTGGCCGGTGAGTCCGGTGTGGATCTCTTCGGCCAGCATCGGTAGCAGCGGTGCCACAGCCTGCGACAAGGTCACCAGGACCGTGTACAGGGTGTCGAAGGCGTCGGCCTTGTCGGCCGCGGTCCCGCTGGCGTCGGCGTCGACAGCTCCCGGTGCCCAGAATCGTTCCCGGCTGCGGCGGATGTACCAGTTGTTGAGGGCATCCAGGTATGACCCGATCTGGTTGCAGGCTCCGGCCAGGTCGTAGACGTCGAGGGCAGTGGTGACCTCGTCGACCAGGGCGCCGGTCTTGGCCAGGATGTAGCGGTCCAGGTCCCCCTGGGCATCGGTGCGGAAACGGGCCCGGTACCGGTCGGCGTTGGCGTACAGGGTGAAGAAGTGGAAGGCGTTCCAGATCGGGTTGAGGACCAGCCTCACCACGTCGGAGATGCCTGAGCCGTCGGTGGCGATCCGCAGGTCCCCACCTCGGAGGATGGGGGAGGACATCAGGTACCAACGCAGGGCGTCGGAACCGATGGTCTCCATGACCTCTTCGGGGTCGGGGTAGTTGCGGAGCTTCTTGGACAGCTTGCGACCGTCGGCGTCGAGGACGACGCCATGGCAGATCACGTTGCGGAACGCAGGCCGGTCGAACAGGGCCACGGCCAGGACGTGTTGGGTGTAGAACCAGCCCCGGGTCTGGGCGATGTACTCGACGATGAAGTCGGCGGTGCAGTGCTGCTCGAACCAATCCTGGTTCTCGAAGGGGTAGTGGACCTGGGCGAAGGGCATGGAACCGGACTCGAACCAGCAGTCGAGCACTTCGGTCACCCGACGCATGGTGCTGCGACCGGTCGGGTCGTCGGGGTTGGGCCGGGTGAGTTCGTCGACCATCGGGCGGTGGAGATCGGTGGGTCGCACGCCGAAGTCGCGTTCGATCTCGTCGAGGCTCCCGTAGACGTCGACGCGGGGGTAGTCGGGATCATCGCTCTCCCACACCGGGATGGGAGCCCCCCAGAATCGGTTGCGGCTGATCGACCAGTCGCGGGCCCCCTCCAGCCATTTGCCGAAGGCTCCGTCGCGGACGTGGTCGGGGATCCAGTTGATCTCCTGGTTGGTTTCCAACAGCCGGTCGGTGAGGTCGGTGACCCGCACGTACCAGGACTGCATGGCCCGGTAGATGATGGGCGTGTCGGTGCGCCAGCAGTGCGGGTAGTTGTGGTCGTAGGTCTCGTGGCGCAGGACTCGGCCTTGCGCCTTGAGGTGGCGGATGATGTCGGGGTTGGCGTCGAACACGTTCACGCCCGCCCATTCGGTTACCTCGGCGGAGAACTGGCCCTTCTCGTCGACGGGTACGACCAGGGTGATGCCGGCGGCCTCGCATACCCGCTGGTCGTCCTCGCCGAAGCCGGGAGCCAGGTGGACCACCCCGGTGCCCTCTGCGGTGTCGATGAAGTCACCGGCCAGGACCCGGAAGCTGGCTTCGTTGTCGGCGAAGTAGCCGAACAACGGGGCGTAGGTGCGGCCGACCAGGTCCGAACCCTTGAGGGTGGCCACAGTGTTGGCGTTACCGAATTCGTTGGAATAGGTGGCCAGCGCGTCGGCCCCGATCACGTAGTGGACCCCATCGTGGGCCACCACCGCGTAGTCCAAGTCTGGGCCTACAGCCAGAGCCAGGTTTGAGGGCAGTGTCCACGGGGTGGTCGTCCAGGCCAGGATCTTGAGGGGGCTGGGTCGCCTGGGACGGGATCGAGGTCGAAGGCCACGGTGATGGCCGGGTCCTGGCGGGGGCGGGTGGCGTCGTCGAGTCGGATCTCGAAGTTGGACAGCGGGGTCTCGGCCCCCCACGAGTAGGGCATAACCCGGTACGCCTGGTAGATCAGGCCCTTGTCCCACAACTGCTTGAACGCCCACATGACGCTCTCCATGTAGGGGAGGTCCATGGTCTTGTAGTCGTCGGCGAAGTCGACCCAGCGGGCCTGGCGGGTCACGTAGCGCTCCCACTCCGCGGTGTAGCGGAGCACCGAGGTGCGGCAGTAGTCGTTGAACTGGGCGATGCCGTATTCGGTGATCGCCTTGTGGCCGGCGATGCCCAGTTCCTTCTCGGCCGCCATCTCGGCGGGAAGGCCGTGGCAATCCCAGCCGAAGCGCCGCTCGACGCGCCGTCCTCGCATGGTCTGGAACCGGGGGACGACGTCCTTCACGTAACCGGTGAGCAGGTGGCCGTAGTGGGGGAGGCCGTTGGCGAACGGCGGTCCGTCGTTGAACACGTAGCGGTCCGACTCGGGTCGGGCCTCGACCGAGGCCTCGAAGGTGGCATCCGCGGCCCACCGCTCCAGGATCCGACGTTCGATGGCGGGGTAGTCGGCCCGGCTCGGAACCTTCGGATACGGCGTCTCGGCGTCGGTGCTCACGGCCGACGAGCCTACCGACCGTCCCTGTCCGCCACCGATCTGGTTTGGCGCTGAATTTCGGCCGTCCGGCATCGGAGCCCCTACCGGCGAAGGAACTCCGCCGGAGGGGGGCGCGCCCGCTGGGGACGCGGTGTGGGCCATTCTGGGGGACATGCTCGGAGGGAGGCGAACAATCGGTCGCGAACCTCGGACCGCGGTTCGGTTGGGGGCTGTGGCTGTCGGCGTGGCGCTGATGGTCTCGGGCTGTTCGGCCGACTCATCATCCGTCCGTTCATCGGGGGCCGAACACGCCACCACCCGATCGGCGGTTAGCCCGGTGATCCCCGCACCATCGGTGTCCACCTCGCAGGGAGATGTCGAACCGCCACCATCGACCTCGGCGGCGTCGCTGCCGATCCCCCGGGGCTGGGTCACGACCGAGTCTCCGCCCGTGCCTACCGCCCCGGTCACCGCCCTGCTCGACCGATTGCCGGTGGCCACGCCGGACCCGGCTCGCCCCGACTATCGACGAGACGAGTTCGGTGACGGTTGGAGCTACGACCGAGACAGCGGATGCAACGTACGGGAGTACGTGTTGATCACCGAGTCGCGAACCGAAGCCCAAGTGGACGACCGGTGCAAGCCGCTGGCCGGAGACTGGGTTTCGGTCTACGACGGGGTGACCACCACCGATCCCACCGACCTGGAGATCGATCACGTGGTGGCCCTGTCCGAAGCGTGGCGTAGCGGAGCCTGGAGGTGGTCACGGGCGCGGAGGGAAGCCTTCGCCAACGACCTCGTTGATCCGGGGTCGTTGGTGGCGGTGACCACCCGCTCGAACCGTTCGAAGGGTGATTCGCCGCCCGATCAGTGGCTACCCGACGCCTTCGATGCTCGCTGCACCTACGTGGAGGCATGGATTCGCATAAAGACCCGCTGGGCCTTGACGATCTCACCACCGGAGAAGGCAACCCTGGTCCAGGTGCTGTCAGGCTGCTGATCACCGTGCCCCCGGAGGGCTCGGGGGCGCCTCTGATTGGGTGTTTGTAGTTCGGTGCCTGCTGGGGATCCTCAGGGGCCGTCGCCAATTGCGTTGGGTTCAGACGATGGCCTCCACGGCCAAGCTGGTGGCAGCAGCGAAACCCACGATCAAGGCCACGATCCAGGCCCACCAGGAAACGATCACCCACAGCCATGCCACTTTCAGGTTCGAAGGTGCGACGGCTGCAACCAGGGGCTGAGTTTGGGGGTCGGGGGTGAACTTGCCAACGACCTTGCCCAACAGCCGACTGGTTCGCCACGCACCGCCGACCTTCAGAGAATCTCCCCGGCCGCGACTGGCCGCAGCCCGGCGGATCAGCTCGTCCAACTCCGGGCTCTGGGTGAGCCCGGCGAAGTAGGACCGGGCCTGGCGAGCCGTCTCCTCGGGCTGGCTGACCGCCGCCGCCAGCGGCCGAATCCGCCGGACGGCAAGGTAGGGAGCTATCACGGCTGGCACGGTGAAGACGAGTGGCACCGCGGCTTCGATGGCTGGATCGTGCCATGCCCAAAGGCCGACGAGCAGTGCGACTGCACCGGTGAGGCCGGCCAGCCACGACATGATCAGCACCACCTGCTGCATCCTGCGGGCGAAGCGTGGAAGCCACCGCGCCATGCCGTCCACCAGTCGGCCGACATCTGTGACCTCCACCGTGGAGCGTCGGGTTTCGTCGGGGGCGGTGTCCCCGACCGGGGGTGCTGGTCGATCGATCGATGGTGGTTGCCACGGGGTCCCCGCTGGCATGGAACCTTGGCTCATGGTCTGCCTCTCCCGAGCACGAAGCACGCGATGGCCGCGGCGGCGGCCACGTTCAGTGAATCCACGTCGCCGTGGATGGGTATGCGGGCCGGTCGACCCACCTTGTCGAGGGTGTCGTTGGTCAATCCGGCTCCTTCTGCGCCCAGTACCAGCGCTACCTTCTCATCGGCGGCGAAGGTGAGGTCGTCGATCGACGTTGCTGCCGGGTCGGGGGTGAGTGCCAGAAGCGAGAAGCCGGCACCAGTGACCATGTCCAACCCGGCGGGAAAGCGGGGAAGGCGGGCGTAGGGGAGTCGGAACACCTCGCCCATGGCCACCCGGCTGGCTCGTCGGTAGAGCGGATCCACACAGGTCGGATCGAGCAGCAGTCCGTCTGCTCCCAGGGCGACGGCACTACGGGCGATGACCCCGAGGTTGGTGGGGTTGACCACCCCCTCGAGTACCACGATCCGGGTGGCAGCGCCCAGAACCGCCTCGGGCGAGGGAACGGCACGACGGGCCATCACCGCCATCATCCCGCGGTGGACGCCCATGCCGGTGATGCGCCGTACGACGTCGGGTCCCGCCGCGAAGACGGTGACCTCGTCGGGAAGTGCGGCCGGGAGGGGGGCCTTGCGGGTGGCGTCGATCAGCACGGATCGGACCCGGTAGCCGGCTTCCAGGGCTCGTTGGACCACCAGGTCGCCTTCGACGATGAAGATGCCGTCGAGGTCCCCGCCCGGTGATTCCCGCCGTCGGCGCAGGTCGTGGTCGCGCAGCCCGGCGTACTCGGCGATCCGGGGATCGTGGGGATCGTCGACGGCCACGGGACGGTGCGTGAGCAGGTCGGCCATGGCCCCAGTCTGGCCGCTGGTCTGGCGTAGGACCCGCCGCTGGCGAGCAGCGTCGAACAGCCGGTCGTCATCGGTGGATCCCGGAAGGAGTGGCGCGGTTATGGTGCGGTCCGGGTTGGGGTGAGATGCACCTTGGTCCCCTTGGAGGTCGACCGTGCAGATCGAAGTTCGTCCCGGTGATCTGGCCACCCACGATGGCGGGGTTGTGGTGGTCCTGTGCCTCCAGGGAGGTGAGCTGCCGTCGGCGTTGGTCGGCTTGGTGGAGGAGGCCGACTTCAGCGCTGCTCCCAACCAGACCGTGGTGGCCTACCCCCGTGGAGCCGTAGCTGCTCGGCGGGTGGTGCTGGTGGGGCTAGGTCCGGCCGATGCGCTCGACGAGGAGGGGATACGTCAGGCCGCGGCTTCGGCCATTCGTGCCGCCCGTCCCTTCGGAGAGGCTTCTGTCGTGGTCAGTGTCCCTGGCGACCTGGCAGTGAGCGGCGCTCGCCTCGGTGAAGCCTTGGCCACCGGTCTGGAACTGGGTGCCTACCGGTTCCTCCGGCACCGGACCAACCTCACCGACAACGAATCGTTCGAGGTCGAGTCGGTGGTGTTGCTCAGCGACGACGCGGCGATGGCCGAAGGGGTTGCCACCGGACAGGCCCTGGCCCGTGGCGTGATCCTGGCCCGTGACCTGGTCAACACCCCCGGTGCGATGAAGACGCCGCCCCAGTTGGCCGATCAGGCCGTCGCGCTGGGCGAACGCAACCCGGCCGTATCGGTCACGGTGCTGGACGAGGTGGCACTGGCCGATCAGGGCTTCGGCGGGATCTTGGCCGTGGGCACCGGCTCGGACAGCCCTCCTCGGTTCATCATCATGGAGTACGGCGCCGACCTGGAAGGCGTGCCCACGATCTGCCTGGTGGGCAAGGGCCTCACCTTCGACTCTGGCGGTCTCAACATCAAGCCGGCGGACGGCATGTTGTGGATGAAGAACGACATGGGCGGTTCGGCGGCCGTGTTCGGGGCCATGCAGGTGGTGGCCGAACTGGGACTACCGATACATGTGGTCGGGCTGGTGCCATCGGCCGAGAACATGCCGAGCGGACGGTCCTACCGGCCCGGCGACATCGTCACAACTCTCTCCGGCACCACCATCGAGATTCTCAACACCGACGCTGAGGGTCGGGTGATCCTCTCCGACGGACTCCACTACGCCCAGCGCTACCAACCCGATGCCATCATCGAGTTGTCGACCCTGACCGGCGCCGTCATCGTGGCGTTGGCCAACCATGCGTCGGGTCTGATGGCCACCGACCAGGCCTTGGCCGATGGTGTCTTGGCGGCGGGTCAGGCGTCGGGGGACCGGGCCTGGCAGTTGCCGCTGTGGGACGACTACCGGGAGATGGTCAAGGCCGAGAACGCCGACCTCAAGAACCTGGCCGGCCCTGCCGGAGGTTCGATCACCGCCGGGGCGTTCCTGGCCCACTTCGCCGGGGACTTCCCCTTCGTCCACCTCGACATCGCCGGCACCGCCTGGATCGACGCTCCCAAGAAGCCTTACATGGCCAGCGGCGGCACCGGTGCTGGTGTCGGGATCGTGACCCGCTACCTGCGTGACCTGGTCGGCTGAGCAGCCGGAACGGAGACCTGACCATGGCTGAGACCGCAACGGTCCACGAGGAGTCCGCCGGTGGGGGGTTCCTGGACAAGATCGAGAAGGTGGGGAACAAGGTCCCCCACCCGGTGATCATGTTCTTGTACCTGATCCTCGGGGTGATGGTGATCTCGGCGGTGCTGGCCGCCTTCGACGTGTCGGTCACCGAAGAGGTGGCCACGCCGGTTCCGCTGGCCAAACTCCAGGCCCTCCAAGATCAGCTCGGCGGGTCGGTGGTGCCCTACGACCTGACCACCGGCCAACAGGTGACCCTGCCCGAGTACACGGTGCAGGAGCAGACCTTCGAGGTCCAGAGCTTGTTGTCGGTGGACGGCGTGCGGTTCATGCTGTCGTCGTTCGTGAACAACTTCGCCGGGTTCGCGGTGGTGGCGGTGACGTTCGTGGCCATGGCTGGTGTGGGTGTGGCCGAGCACGCCGGGATGATGGGGGCGTTGATCCGCAAGCTGGTGGCAGTGGCCCCGGCCAGCCTGATCGGGTTCTTCATCATCTTCGTGGGCGTGCTGTCCAGCGTGGCTTCCGACGCCGGGTATCTGATCTTGATTCCGTTGGCGGCCACCGCCTTCTTCACCCTCGGTCGCCACCCTCTAGCGGGCATGGCTGCCGCCTATGCCGGGGTGGGGGCCGTGTTCGCAGTGAATGTGTTGATCACCCCGGTGGACTCGATGCTCAACGAGATCACCAACGAGGCCATCGGTACCGCTGGTGAACCGTTGACCATCACCGCCAACCTCTACTTCTCGATCGTGTCGTCGTTCGCCATGGCCTTGGTGGCGGTGATCGTGACCCAACGGATCGTCGAACCCCGGCTTGGAGCCTATGACCCCGCCGAAGGTGACCCGACGTGGGTGGGCGAGTTCAACCGGTCATCGCGACAGCGTGATGGTAGTGGTGGGCGGCGGTGGTCCAGCCGAGTGAGCGTCGGGGGATGGTGTTGATGCGGTGGGCGATTCGGTCGAGGTCGGCTTGGGTGTAGATCGAGAGGTCGGTGCCTTTGGGGAGCCAGCGTCGGATAAGGCCGTTGGTGTTCTCGTTGGTTGGGCGTTGCCATGGTTTGTGGGGGTCGCAGAAGTAGATGTCGATTCCGGTGGCTTGGGCGATGGCGGGGTGGTTGGCCATCTCGCTGCCGCGATCCCAGGTGAGGGTCAGTCTCAGCTCGGGTGGGATCGTTTCGAGGGTGGCGGTGAGGGCGTGTTGGGTGCTCAAAGCGGTGTAGGCACAGTTGGGTGTGTCGTGGCGGGCGAGCCACAGGTACCGGTTTTGCGGTCGACGAGGGTGATGATGGCGGACTGGTTGCGGGCGCCGATGATCTGATCGCCTTCGAGGTGACCGACCTCTGCCCGTGCCTCGGCGGCGGGTGGGCGGTTGTGAATGATGTTGAACTGGCCGAGAACGCTGGATCGTTGCTGGCTATGGCGTTGACCGGTGTGTCGGCGTCGTGGACGACGGCGGTGCAACATCTTGTGAACCTTGGTGGGCAGGCCGTGACGTTTCGGGGCGTAGACGCCCTGGTAGATCGTTTCGTGGGAGATGTTGGCGGTATAGCCGTGGAGGCCTTGGGCCAACTCGATCGAGATCGTCATCGGCGAATCTCCGGCCACGAGACGTTTGGTCACCTGCCACGCCAGTTCGGGTTCAGCGACCAGCATCGGTGCTTTGGTCGCAATCGTGCCTTGTCAGCTCGGACCTGCGCTTTGGTCGCGGTGTGCGCGGCTCGGCCACCGTTGCAGGCGATCTCGCGTCCGATCGTGCTGCGATGACGTCCCAGCCCGCGGGCGATACAGGCGTCGGAGTCACCGCGTTCGATCCCAGCGCGGATTTGCTCACGATCAGACGCGGTGAGTGGGTTAGCTGGCATGCTGGGACTCTCCATCGGTTCAGGGTGCTGTGTAGACAGCGGCCATCATGGCCGCCATCACGCTCTGACCGGTGGAGACCCATCACCTCACGGTGTTGCCGTCACCCCTTGAACCCGCCGTGGCCGCCGGTGGCCCCGACGCCGGACCGGCCGTGGCCGACACCCCAGACGACCAGGCCGAGGGCGACGGAGTCGACCATGAAGCCGAGGCCCTGGGGCTCAAGTACGCCTTCCGGGCCATGCTGGTCATGTTCGGGCTCATCGCCTTGGCCACCGCCCCGCCCGGGGCGCCGTTGCGTGATCCGGTCAGCGGCGACATCATCGGTAACACGCCGTTCATGGCCAGCCTGATCTTCTTGATCACTTTGATCTTCTTGGTGTGCGGCATCGCCTACGGCAAGGGTGCCGGGACCATCACCTCTAGCGCCGATGTGATCACCGGGGTTACCAAGACCTTCGCCGGCCTGGCCGGGTTGGTCTTCATGTTGTTGATGATCGCCCAGTTCATAGCCTTCTTCAACTTCACCAACATCCCCCGCGTGTTGGCGGTGCAGATGGCCGGTCTGCTCGAATCGGCCGGGCTCGGGGCGTTGCCGTTGCTGATCGGCTTCATCTTGGTGATCATCGTGTTGGACGTGATCATTCCTGGGGTGGTGCCCAAGTGGGCGATCTTCGCCCCGGTGTTCATTCCGATCTTCACCAGGCTGGGAGTGGCTCCCCAGACGGTGTTGGCCGCCTACCGGATCGGCGACTCACCCATGAACGTGGTGACGCCCCTCATGGTGTACCTGCCGTTCATCGTCACCGTCGCTCAGCGCTACAAGCGCGACGCCGGCATGGGCACGATCCTGGCCCTGATGATCCCCTACGTGGTGGCCATCACCGTGGCCTGGATCCTGCTGTTCGTCGCCTGGTGGGCATTGGGTCTCCCCCTCGGCCCCGGCTCCCCCGTAGCCCTCTAGACCCGACAGCGCTCGAGCCGCCGAACCAACTGCGAAGCAGGTAGCAAGGTCGCCGTCATCCGTGACGCGCAGATCCCTAGCAACCTCGATGTCCAGGTCGTGGCGTGTGTCCTGGGCGTTCGCCACCGCGAAGTTTGGCTCGAGTTCTGGATTGGAAATGCCGATCGGAGGTCATCTTGGTCGGCTCTTGGGATGGTGGCGTGGAGCGGCGTTTTGTTGGTGTCGGGGTGTTGTGGGCGGTTCTGGTTGGCGGACTTGCCTTGATTGCGTCCCCCCCTGTGGGAGCGGCGGAGCCGGTAGGTGGCGGTGATTCGCCGGTAGGTGCGCCGGCGTTGTGGTGTACTTCGTCGCAGCGGGTGTCGGTGTCTCATCTGGGGATTCAGCAGTGGTCGCCTGAGGCTTTTGTGGGGGTGTGGGTGCCGGCGGGGGCTCGGTTGGTCGCGACGGTGGAGGGTCGGGTTCATACCCAGTTTGGGTGGGGAAGCGATCATGGCTCGTATAGGCCGACGTTTCGGGCTTTTGATGGTGTGTCGGGTGATCCTCTGGTTGATTCAACTGCGGGGTTGGTCAGCGTGGGAAGTGCGGGCGAGCAGTGGGTCGAGATCGATCCATATGTGATGTATGCCGGCTACCAGAATCATGGATCTTCTGGCCGGGTCGTGTCGATGAGCGTTCGGTCTGAGCGCGCTTCTCAGGGTCTCGGTTTCGAGTGGTCGGTCACGTTTTCGTTGACGGATCCGAGTGGTGACCCGGTGGAGTCGGTTGGGGCTCCGGCGTGTCCGACGGGTGATTTTGATGATTCGGAGACGGCGGGTCCGAATCCGGCGATGGTGGATCAGTGTGGTACGTCTCGGGGTGTGGCTGATCCGGTGGATACTCGGACTGGGAGTATCAATTTCCCGTTGCCTGGTGTTGGGGTGGATGGTCGGGGCGCGGGTTTGGGGTTTGGGGTTGTCTACAATTCGTCGGCGGCGTGGTCGGATTCTGTGGTGGGTTTTGGGTGGTCTTCGGTGTTGGGGATGAAGGTGGCTGCGGCTGGTGCGGATCGGGTGGTCACTCAGGAGGGCGGGTCGACGGTTCGGTTCGGTCCGGATGGTTCGGGTGGTTGGGTGGCGCCGGGTCGGTTCCGGGCCTCTTTGGTGGCGGTTCCGGGTGGTGGTTGGGTGTTCACCAGGAATCATTTCGAGGTGTTCCGGTTTGACGCGGCTGGTCGTCTGGTGGGGTTGGGGGATCAGTTCGGCAACGAGACGGTGGTTTCTCGTGATGGCAGCGGTGAGGTCGTGTTCATGGAAGATGAGGCGGGCCGCCGGTTGACGTTTGGTTGGCAGGCGGGCCGTGTCGAGACGGTGTCTGATGGTGTGCGGTCAGTGTCTATGGCTTTTGACCAGTGGGGTGATCTGGTTTCGTTTACCGATGTTGGTGGTGGGGTGTGGTCTTTCGAATACTTTTCTGGGCATCGTTTGTGGAAGGTTCGCCGACCGGTTCATCAACCGTCGGGTCCTCAGATTGTGAACGCCTATGATCATCTGGGGCGGGTGGTTGCTCAGGTTGATGAGGCGGGCCAGCGCACCGAGTTGAACTATTTCACTCCGGTTCCGGGGTCGACGACGATTGTGTTCCCGTCGGGTATGCGGCGTATCGATCACTACAACACTCATGGGGTGCACGAGTCGACCACTCTGGCTCCGGGTACGGCCTTCGAGCAGGTGACCGTGTGGGAACGGGATCCGGTCACTTTCGCGTGTGAGAAGTTGACCAGCCCGGCTGGGGTGGTGGTGTTCGAGAATGATGCTCGTGGGAACCGGGAGATGGCTAGGGATGCGTCGGGGCGGGTGACGCGTTGGACCTACAACTTGTTTGATCAGGTGACGTCGGTGTCGGTGGGTGAGACCGCGGCCCCGTTGCCAGCGTCGACTGTGAATGTGGTGACCTCGACGGTTGCCTATAACGCTGATGGGATGCCCGAGACGGTGGTCGACGCTGTGGGCACGCTTGATGAGGCGTCGACGTCGTTGGTGTATGACCCGGTGCACCGCGGTGATCTGGTGGAGGTGATCGACGGTCGTAGCCAGCACTGGACCTATTCCTATGATCCCGGAACCGGGGACATGGTGTCGGTGACGGACCCGTTGGGGAACAAGACGTCGATGGGCTATGACCCGATCGGGCGTTTGGAGTGGGTGGTGGCCCCGAAAGGCAACCTGGTCGGTGCTGACCAGCAGTTGTGGAAGACGGTGTTGGTGTCTGATGAGTTTGGTCGGGTGGTCGAGGAGACCGACCCGTTGGGGAACCGGGTAAAGACCGGGTTCGACGCCAACGGGAACATGAACCGGGTGGAGACCGGGTTGTCAGCTGCGGTCACCACAGGCGACGTCACGACCTATGGGTATGACGAGGTGGATCGTCTCGAGGTGGTGGATCCGCCCGGTCCGGGGGCACGGAGCTATGAGTATGACCCTGATGGACGCCGAACCAGGTTCGTGAACGAACTGAACGGCGAATGGGTCTATGGCTATGACGGGCTTGGCCGTCTCGAGTCCGTGACCGACCCAGTCGGGGAAGTCACCTCCTATGGCTGGAACGGTGAGGGCCACCTCGGGTCGGTGACCCAGCCCGGCGGCACCTGTGTTGCACCCCGAACCGATTGCATCACCTACTCCTATGACTTGGCAGGCCGCCCGACCGGTGTCGACTACGCCGATCCGGCCACCCCCGACATCACTGCCATCACCTATGACGCTGTTGGCCGCCGCACTCACGCGTCGCGGGGCGGTGACACCGAAAGTTGGGTCTGGGATCGCCGGTCGCGGTTGAAGTCCCACACCGATGTGAACGGCCGTGCCACCAGCTACGGGTGGGACGACACCGGAAACCTGACGTCGATCTCCTACCCCGGCCAGTCCGCTCCGGTGACCAGAGAATTCGATGAGGCGGGACGGTTGGAGTCGGTCACGGACTGGACCGGGCGGCTGACAACGTTTGGCTATGACCAGAACAGCAACTGGTCCGAAACGGTGTTCCCGGTGTCGTCACAGAACCGTGACGTCTACTCGTTTGACCGCGCTGATCGGATGGTCGGAGTGTCTTGGAACCGCGGCTCCACCGTGCTGGGCAGCCTCTCCTATGGGCCCCGTGACTTGAAGGGCCAGGTCACCACCGTCACCGGCACCGGCGTGGTCGCTGGTCAGAACCAGTCGTGGTCCTATGACGACCGGGACCGCCTCACTTCGACTGGGACGGAGGGGTTCGGGTTTGATGCGGCCACGAACCTGGTCGACCAGGACGGTGTGTTGCAGGTGTTCGACCCCGCCCAACGCTTGTGTTGGACATCGCAAACCGCGGAGGGCGGTGATTGTGGGACCCCACCTGAGGATGCGACCACCTACGGCTATGACGCCCGCGGGAACCGGACGTCGATGACCTATCCGTCGGGAACGACCGCAACCTTCGGGTTTGATGCCGAGAACGGCATGACTTCGGCGGTGTTGCCGACGACGTGGCAAGACGACACCGTCCGCCAGTACGTACCGGTTGCTGCTACCCGCATTGCGGACAGCGCGGCGGGCACCGGAACTTGTGACAGCGCGCCGTGTGCCCGTATCGCCGCTGGTGATCCGGTGGCGGTGAAGGTCGCTGGTGTGGGTGGTATTCCCGCCACGGGGGTGACGGCGGTGGCAGTGTCGATCATCGCATCGGGCACCACATCGGATGGCTGGTTGGAGGTGAACCCGGCCGGTGACGCCGCCGCGGGGACGCTGCCGCTCAACGCCTTGCAAACGTCGGCTCAGACGGTGACGGCGAAGGTCGCCGCCAACGGCACCATCGTGCTCGCTTCTGATGTTGGGGTGGATGTGTCCGTTGATGTGGTCGGCTATTTCCGGGCGCCGTCCCCGTGGGTTCCAGCCCTGAACTACTGGCCGGTCACCCCCGCTGTTACCGCCGAATCGGCCTCGGGTGTCGGGACTTGTGATGGTTCGCCGTGCGGGACTCTGCCCGCTGGTGAAACCGACATCGCTACCGCTGGTCACGGCGGCATTCCCGCTGCTGGGGTGAACGCTGTGACGGTGTCGATCCTGGCGCAGAACGCCAACGGCGGCCAGGTCCGGGTGGCCCCGAATGCGACCGCCTCGGCGGGGGAGTTGGTGTGGGAGGCAGGCAGTGTCGGTGCTGCTGGGGTGTTCACCGTTCCGTTGAACCCTGACGGGACGGTCACTTTGGAAACCACTGGTGCCACCGATATCAGGGTGGCGGTCACGGGCTACTGGAAGATCCCCACCGGAAACGACACCGGACTCGGCCTGGAACTGCTCGAAGCCCCCACCCGACTCGTCGACACCACCACCAACGTCGGTGTCTGTGACAACGACCCGTGTGACACGCTCCAGTCGAACACACCGGTCGAGGTCGCGGTCACGGGGCAGGGCGGGCTGTCGGGTGAGATCATGGCGGTCATGGTTTCGGTCACCGCTATCAACCCGACCGGCACCGGAGTTCTCGGTGTTGGCACAACCGAAGCCGACTTGGGTGGCGGGGTCGTGGTGTTCGACCCAGCACAACACGCATCGGCCACCATGATCATCCCGCTCACCGACACCGGGACGTTCACGATCGGATCATGGACCGAAACTGACGTGGCGGTCGATGTGATCGGGGTGTTCCGGGCGCCGACGCGGACGTGGCGTTACGAATACGACACCACCGGCATGCGCACCGCCAAACAACTCGACAACACATCTGGCACCGGCGCCGAATGGCGCAAAGAGTTCAGCTGGATGATGGTGGGAGGGCGGCCCTTGCTGTTGGCCGAACACCAAGGGTCCCAGACGGCACTTGTGATCCACGGTCCCGGCGGAGTACCGATCTATCAGATCAACACCACGGGCGAAGTCCAATATCTGCACCAGGACCACCAGGGTTCAATCCGGCTTACCACCAACCCCAACGGCACTACCCGCAACACCATCACCTATGAGACCACTGGGCACATCTCAGGAAACACCAACTGGTGGCTCGAGCAACCGCTAATCGGGTTCGCCTCGCTGCAACACGACACCGAAACCGGCTACATCCACACCGGAACCCGCTCCTACGACCCCCAAAGCGGCCAATACACATCCAGCCACCCACTCTCAAGCATCGGAATCAACCCCTACAGTTTTGCGGGCGGAAATCCATCTGCTGCTGGGCAGTGGGTGGGTCCCACTGTAGGGTGGGCAAACGCGAATGGATTTCCATTTCCCGAGTTCCGTCTCGATGAGTCGACGCTCAGAAATCCCTTTGTTCAGGCAGCAGTGGTGGCAATCGCGTGCACCGCCAGCGCGGGCTGGTGCTTTGCTGCGAACGCGGCGATTGTAGCGCTCAATGCCTATGATCGCTACAATGTGCACGGGCTCTCCTGGGCCTTTGCTGCTGGAACTCTATTTGACATCTTGCTCGCAGTCATCCCACTTAAAGCGACCCGTACTTTGCGGGAGGTCAGGCATGCAATGGTCAACCAATATGGAGTGCCGCTCCTCATCTACTGGGCGCGTCCCCGTGGGGCTACCTCGGGGCTCCTGGTAAGAAATGGAACTCTTGCCACCGGGGCGTCACTTGCCAGCTATGGCGTAGGATGGGTAAGTCGCGATAGGTCGGTGGAATCGGCGCTTGGTTGTGAGAGTTGAGCAGCCCATTTGTAACCATCTTGGCGTCCGACAGTGTTGTGATCCGCAAGGCGAGAGGCAGAATGGTGGCAAGGGTAATCTTCCTCGCAGTCTCGACCTCCATAGTTCTCGTCACCAATCGTGGGGCTTGGCCATTATGTGCCTTCCTGCTAGTTGCGGGTGTGTGGACTTTAGGTCAAGCAGCTCAGAAAGTGACTGGATGCGACAAGGGAATTGTAGTTTCTAGACCACTCACCCGAGACGAATGTATTCCTTGGCGTGATGCTAGTCAGCCGCAAGTCCAGATGCCAACTAGTCTTGGTGGTAGGGTTGAAGTAACCCTCATGCGCGCGGGAGGTGGCAGCCCGATTTACCTCCATGCACTGTGCGGCTACTTCTTTGACCTGCAAGGTGTCGGTTATCAGCTGCCTCACATTCTGGACAAACTCTGGTCGTTCGCGCCTGATGATCGATTGGACCGTAGGTAGATGATCGGGCTGCGTGTTGCTATGGCGCCGGGTGGATTTTCGATTCGGTCAAGATTTCAGGATGCTTCATTGGCCTTGGGCGTAGTCTTCATAGGCTTCGGTCTCTGGTCAGTGTTTACTCCCGTTGGGCTAATGGGCGCTGCATTGTGCCTTGGTTTCGGAGTCCACTACATAGCCGCTGCCGTCGCTAGGTCAGCTCGCGTTGATGCCAAGGGGATTTGTATTGTTTACAATCAATTTGTTTCCCTATCCTACTCGTGGCAGGAGATCGCCGGTGTCGTCATATTGGCTGAGGACCGGACAAACCTGCGGGTCTGGCTGATTACCAGGGAGAATATTCTCCTCCCAGTTCCCCCGGGGGTCGCGTGGGCGCCTGGGAGTAGGAGGCCAGTTGCCGAGACCTCAGAATTGGTCAAATTGATAGCGTCCTTCGCGCCGGACAATTTGAGCGACAAGCTACTTGTCCATCCGGAATTCAGGAATCCAATCGTAGGCATTGATGATAACTGAGAACGCTGGTCTGATTTGGCCCCACTTTGGGGGGTGTCGGCGGGTTCAAGGGGTGACGGCAACACCGTGAGGTGATGGGTCTCCACCGGTCAGAGCGTGATGGCGGCCATGATGGCCGCTGTCTACACAGCACCCTGAACCGATGGAGAGTCCCAGCATGCCAGCTAACCCACTCACCGCGTCTGATCGTGAGCAAATCCGCGCTGGGATCGAACGCGGTGACTCCGACGCCTGTATCGCCCGCGGGCTGGGACGTCATCGCAGCACGATCGGACGCGAGATCGCCTGCAACGGTGGCCGAGCCGCGTACACCGCGACCAAAGCGCAGGTCCGAGCTGACAAGGCACGATTGCGACCAAAAGCACCGATGCTGGTCGCTGAACCCGAACTGGCGTGGCAGGTGACCAAACGTCTCGTGGCCGGAGATTCGCCGATGACGATCTCGATCGAGTTGGCCCAAGGCCTCCACGGCTATACCGCCAACATCTCCCACGAAACGATCTACCAGGGCGTCTACGCCCCGAAACGTCACGGCCTGCCCACCAAGGTCTACAAGATGTTGCACCGCCGTCGTCCACGACGCCGACACACCGGTCAACGCCATAGCCAGCAACGATCCAGCGTTCTCGGCCAGTTCAACATCATTCACAACCGCCCACCCGCCGCCGAGGCACGGGCAGAGGTCGGTCACCTCGAAGGCGACCAGATCATCGGCGCCCGCAACCAGTCCGCCATCATCACCCTCGTCGACCGCAAAACCCGGTACCTGTGGCTCGCCCGCCACGACACACCCAACTGTGCCTACACCGCTTTGAGCACCCAACACGCCCTCACCGCCACCCTCGAAACGATCCCACCCGAGCTGAGACTGACCCTCACCTGGGATCGCGGCAGCGAGATGGCCAACCACCCCGCCATCGCCCAAGCCACCGGAATCGACATCTACTTCTGCGACCCCCACAAACCATGGCAACGCCCAACCAACGAGAACACCAACGGCCTTATCCGACGCTGGCTCCCCAAAGGCACCGACCTCTCGATCTACACCCAAGCCGACCTCGACCGAATCGCCCACCACATCAACACCATCCCCCGACGCTCACTCGACTGGACCACCGCCGCCCACCACTACCATCACGCTGTCGCGATGACCGGTTGAACTCGCCCTGGTCGTGTGGTGGGGTTGGGGGATCAGTTCGGTAACGAGACGGTGGTTTCTCGTGATGGCAGCGGTGAGGTCGTGTTCATGGAAGATGAGGCGGAACGCCGGTTGACGTTTGGTTGGAACGCGGGCCGTGTCGAGACGGTGTCTGATGGTGTGCGGTCAGTGTCTATGGATTATGACCAGTGGGGTGATCTGGTTTCGTTTACCGATGTTGGTGGTGGGGTGTGGTCTTTCGAATACTTTTCTGGGCATCGTTTGTGGAAGGTTCGCCGGCCGGTTCATCAACCGTCGGGTCCTCAGATTGTGAACACCTATGATCATCTGGGGCGGGTGGTTTCTCAGGTTGATGAGGCGGAGCAACGCACCGAGTTGAACTATTTCACCCCGGTTCCGGGGTCGACCACGATTGTGTTCCCGTCGGGTATGCGGCGTATCGATCACTACAACACCCATGGGGTGCACGAGTCGACCACTCTGGCTCCGGGTACGGCCTTCGAGCAGGTGACCGTGTGGGAACGGGATCCGGTCACGTTCGCGTGTGAGAAGTTGACCAGCCCGGCTGGGGTGGTGGTGTTCGAGAACGATGCTCGTGGGAACCGTGAGATGGCTAGGGATGCGTCGGGGCGGGTGACGCGTTGGACCTACAACTTGTTTGATCAGGTGACGTCGGTGTCGGTAGGTGAGACCGCGGCCCCGCTGCCAGCGTCGACTGTGAATGTGGTGACCTCGACGGTTGGCTATAACGCTGATGGGATGCCCGAGACGGTGGTCGACGCGGCGGGCACGCTTGATGAGGCGTCGACGTCGTTGGTGTATGACCCGGTTCACCGCGATGATCTGGTGGAGGTGATCGACGGTCGTAGCCAGCACTGGGCGTATTCCTATGATCCCGGAACCGGGGACATGGTGTCGGTGACGGACCCGTTGGGGAACAAGACGTCGATGGGCTATGACCCGATCGGGCGTTTGGAGTGGGTGGTTTCCCCGAAAGGCAATCTGGTGGGCGCTGACCCTGACCTGTGGAAAACCAGGTTGGTGTCTGATGAGTTTGGTCGGGTGGTCGAGGAGACCGATCCGTTGGGGAACCGGGTGAAGACCGGTTACGACCTGAACGGGAACATGGTCCGGGTGGAGACCGGGTTGTCTGCGACGGTCACCACAGGTGATGTCACGACCTATGGGTATGACGTGGTGGATCGTCTCGAGGTGGTGGATCCGCCCGGTCCGGGGGCACGGAGCTATGAGTATGACCCTGATGGACGCCGGACCAGGTTCGTGAACGAACTGAACGGCGAATGGGTCTATGGCTATGACGGGCTTGGCCGTCTCGAGTCGGTGACGGACCCGGTCGGGGAGGTCACCTCCTATGGCTGGAACGGTGAGGGCCACCTGGGGTCGGTGACCCAGCCTGGCGGCAGTTGTGTTGCACCCCGGACCGGTTGCATCACGTACGCGTATGACTTGGCGGGCCGCCCGACCGGTGTCGATTACGCCGATCCGGCTACCCCAGACATCACTGCCATCACCTATGACGCTGTGGGTCGCCGTACTCACGCGTCGCGCGGTGGTGATACTGAGATGTGGGTGTGGGATCAGCGTTCCAGGTTGAAGTCCCACACGGATGTGAACGCCCGCACTACGACCTATGGCTGGGACGACGCATCGAACCTGACGTCGATTGGTTACCCGGGCCAGTCCACGCCGGTGATCAGAGAGTTCGATGATGCGGGACGGTTGGAGTCGGTCACGGACTGGACCGGGCGGCTGACAACGTTTGGCTATGACCAGAACAGCAACTGGTCCGAAACGGTGTTCCCGGTGTCGTCACAGAACCGTGACGTCTACAGCTTTGATCGCGCTGATCGGATGGTCGGCGTGTCTTGGAACCGTGGCTCCACGGTGCTCGGCTCGCTCTCCTATGGGCCCCGTGACTTGAAGGGCCAGGTCACCACAGTCACCGGCACCGGGGTCGTGGCTGGCCAGAACCAGTCGTGGGGCTATGACGACCGGGACCGACTGACCGCGACCGGGACGGAGGGGTTCGGGTTTGATGCGGCCACGAACCTGGTCGACGCAGATGGGGTGCTGCAGGTGTTCGACCCCGCCCAACGCTTGTGTTGGACATCGCAAACCGCCGAGGGCGGTGATTGTGGGACTCCACCCGCTGATGCCACCACCTATGGCTATGACGCCCGCGGGAACCGGACCTCGATGACGTTCCCGTCGGGAACGACCGCAACGTATGGGTTTGATGCCGAGAACCGCATGACCAGCGCGGTCCTGCCCACGACGTGGCAAGACGACACCGTCCGCCAATACGTCCCAGTCCCCGCGTCTCGCATCGTCGACACCACGACGGGTGCTGGGACTTGTGATGGTGCCCCGTGCGCGAGGATCGCCGCTGATGACCCTGTCGCGGTGAAGGTCGCTGGTGTGGGTGGTGTGCCGGCGTCGGGGGTGACGGCGGTGGTGGTGTCGATCATCGCGTCCGGCACAACTGGTGATGGCTGGTTGGAAGTGAACCCCGCTGGTGACGCCGCCGCGGGAACCCTCCCGCTCAACGCGGGACAAACCTCGGCTCAGACCGTGACGGCGAAGGTCGCAGCGAACGGGACGATCACCTTGGCTAGTGGGGTGGGTGTGGATGTGTCGGTCGATGTGGTCGGGTACTTCCGGGCACCGTCCCCGTGGGTGCCGGCCCTGAACTACTGGCCGGTCACCCCCGCAGTCACCGCCGAATCCACGTCGGGTACTGGTGTGTGTGACGGCTCGCCGTGTGGGACTCTCCCGGCGGGTGAAACCGACATCGCTACCGCCGGTCACGGTGGGATCCCAGCCACAGGGGTGAACGCGGTCACCGTGTCGATCCTGGCCCAGAACGCTTCTGGTGGCCAGGTGCGGGTGGCCCCGAATGCGACCGCCTCGGCGGGTGAGTTGGTGTGGGAAACGGGCAGTGTCGGTGCCGCTGGTGTGTTCACGGTTCCGTTGAACCCTGACGGCACCATCACCCTCCACGCCGCCGGCCCCACCAACATCAGGGTGGCGGTGACGGGGTATTGGAAGATCCCCACCGGAAACGACACCGGTCTCGGCCTGGATCTTCTCGATGCCCCCACCCGTCTCGTGGACACCACCACCGGCACCGGTGTCTGTGACAACGCCCCGTGTGACACGCTCCAGGCGAACACACCGGTCGAAGTCGCGGTCACGGGGCAGGGCGGGCTGAGTGGTGAGATCATGGCGGTCATGGTTTCGGTCACCGCTATCAACCCGACCGGCACCGGTGTGCTGGGTGTTGGGACAACCGACGCCGACTTGGGTGGCGGGATCGTGGTGTTCGACCCAGCCCAACACGCCTCGACCACCATGATCATCCCGCTCACCGACACCGGGACGCTCACGATCGGATCCTGGACCCAAACTGATGTCGCGGTCGATGTGATCGGCGTGTTCCGGGCGCCGACGCGGACGTGGCGTTACGAATACGACACCACCGGCATGCGCACCGCCAAGCAACTCGACAACACGGCTGGCACCGGTGTGGAGTGGCGTAAGGAACACACATGGACCGCCAGCGGCGGTCTGCCGTTGTTGCTCTCTGAGCATCAAGGCGCACAGAGCGCGTATGTGATCTACGGGCCGGGCGGGACAGCGATCTATCAGATCAACACCACCGGAGAAGTCCAATACCTTCACCAAGACCATCAAGGCTCGACCCGGCTTACCACCAACGCGAATGGAACCACCCGCAACACCATCACCTACAACGCCCACGGTGAAATCATCGCAAACACCAACTGGTGGCTCGAACAACCATTAGCCGGATACACCGGCCAATACCACGACCCCGAAACCGGCTACATCTACCTAAGAGCCCGCCACTACGACCCAGTGACGGGGCAATTCACGACCCAAGACCCCCTCGTAGCCATCACCGAAGAACCCTACGGATACGTCGGTGGAAATCCCGCCAACAGGACGGACCCGACCGGATTGTGTGTAATGGGGTTGCCATGCCCAGATGCAGCGTTGGAGGTGCTGGGGTACGTCCTTGGTGCTGACCAAGCGTTACTGGACCTTCGAGATCTTCTGCCGGTATTGAGGCGGGACCTTGGGAATTTCGATTACGGAAGGTGCGGCGCCGGTGTAGTCAATATGACAAAAGGGTTGGTAAAAGTAGAACAGGGATTCTTCGCTCCAATCGTTCCCGAGCCATCGGGCCTGTCCAAGGCCTTAGCAGGATATCTTCTCGTGTCTGGTGGTCTCAACCTGCTTCGGGGATACAGGCAAATGCAAAACTGTGACCGTCCGCTTACGGCTGAGGAGAGAACGCTTCAGAGTAATCTAAAACGTCTTCTGTTCGGCGTCCTCCCAGACCTTGTTGGTGACAAATGGGAAGCAATTATCTCGGTTGGTGGGTTCCCGTGATGGACGAGGCTCAGATACGAGAGGCCTGGCGCTCACTTCTGGTGGCAGTGTTTGACGGAGTTCAAATGACGTCGGCGACCTCGAGATTTGTTGTTGGTGTGTCAAACCTTTATATTGCGCTCGCTCCGTTGCCCTATCCGTTCGCTGCGGTGACCTACCGCGCAATGGTGGTAGATTCGGATCTTTCGACGGTAGTGGCAGTAAAGAGAGGTTTGAGAGGAGTCAAACGAGTTCTTTGGCGAGGATCCTCAGATGAAATCCAAGTACGGAATGGTACGTTTACCCGTATTCAAATTCCTGGTGGCCCCTCCCTCGTTGTCAGTCCGTGGCTTCCTGGTACATATTTGGAGGATCTTGGATTGTGATGAAGGATTGTGTTGCGCCCGCGATATTGGTGGCTGGCTTGACTTTTGGACTAGCAACACGGATCATTTGGTCCATTAAGCGAGCGGCTACCAAGGAACATCTAGAATATTGCCATAAGATCCGGCTTCGGGTATCAATTGGACTTCCGGTTGGAATTTTCTTGGTGTGCGCCGTGTCGAGATGACAGGAGAACGGCGAGTTCGAGGCGTGACGGCAACACCGTGAGGTGATCGGTCTCCACCAGCCAGAGCATGATGGCGGCCATGGTGGCTGTGGGCACGGCGGCCCTCGCCAGGCTGCGAGCCTGGTCGGCCATGCGATGGGGCGGCGCTCTAGTTGCGCTGCTGGGGTTCGCGGTGGACTTGGTGAGGCGGGGTTTGTGACCGCTCAGGTCCTTGACCGGGGGTGGTGGTGGGTTTACCTTCTCGGCAACCCAGTTCGCGTCCGCTAGGCCCGAAGGCCTGGTTGGACTTGCGACGCGCCGTCCCCTAGGATCGCCCGTTGCCGTGGAGCAGTGGGTCGAGATCCAGAAATGGTTGATCGGATCAGCGCGCCCCGCCACGGTTGCCCGCGTGACTGCTTCCCAGGAGACTTCTCTTGTCCTCCCGCTCAACCATCCGGGACCGCTACTCGTTTGCGAACCTCGACGAGGTCCTGCCCCTTCCCGACCTGATCGCCATCCAGCGAGAGTCGTTCGACTGGTTCCTCGAGCAGGGCCTGGCCGACACGTTCCGCGACATCTCGCCGATCAAGGACTTCACCGAGACCCTCCAGCTCGAGCTGTCCTTCGACCCCAACGACGAGGACCTGCGGCCTACCCCCAAGTTCACCGTCGAGGAGTGCAAAGAGCGGGACATGACCTACTCGGCCCCCATCTTCGTGAGGGCCACGTTCGTCAACAACAACACGGGCGAGATCAAGGAGCAGACGGTCTTCATGGGGGACTTCCCCAAGATGACCGAGAAGGGCACCTTCGTCATCAACGGCACCGAGCGCGTGGTGGTCAGCCAGCTCGTCCGTTCCCCCGGTGTGATCTTCCAGCCCGGCGAGCGCTTCCGACTCCGCAACCTGGCCAAGCACCAGCTCGTCACCGGCACCATCCACCCCTACCGCGGTGAGTGGATCGAGTTCGACGTAGAGCACAAGCCCGGCAAGGACGTCACCGCCGGCACCCGCGTGGCCCGCAAGCGCCGCCTCGGCATCTTCGTGCTGCTCCGGGCTCTCGGATACGACGAAGAGAACGCGCCCGGGTTCATCGACGCCTTCGTCCGTCACTTCGACTTCCTCGAAGGGCAGTGGGAGAAGGAGCGAGACACCGCCACCACCCAAGACGAAGCCCTGGTGGAGATCTACAAGCGGGCCCGCCCCGGCGAACCGCCGTCGGTGGAGTCGGCCAAGGCCTACTTCCGCAACGCCTTCTTCGAGCCCCGCCGCTACGACCTCAGCCGGGTCGGCCGTTACAAGCTGGACCGCAAGCTCGGTCACGAGCTGGACAAGATCGCCGAGCTGTTCCCGATGGTCGAGCTCGACCGACCCGAGCCCGGCCAGCCGGTGCTCAGCCGGTGTGAGGTCCTGGCCGCCTGCACCTACCTGCTCCACCTGGTGCAGGCCACCCCGGGCTACCGCCTCGACGACCAGGACCACTTCGCCAACCGTCGCATCCGCTCGGTGGGCGAACTGATCCAGAACCAGGTCCGCATCGGCCTGTCCCGCATGGAGCGGGTGGTGCGCGAGCGCATGACCACCCAAGACGTAGAGGCCATCACCCCTCAGACGCTCATCAACATCCGCCCAGTGGTGGCTGCCATCAAGGAGTTCTTCGGAACCTCCCAGCTCAGCCAGTTCATGGACCAGGTCAACCCGCTGTCGGGCCTCACCCATCGCCGCCGGCTGTCGGCTCTCGGTCCCGGTGGTCTGAGTCGTGAGCGGGCCGGCTTCGAGGTCCGAGACGTGCACTTCAGCCACTACGGCCGGATGTGCCCGATCGAGACCCCAGAAGGCCCCAACATCGGTCTGATCGGCGGCCTGGCCACCTTCGCCCGGGTCAACGAGTTCGGGTTCATCGAGTCGCCGTACCGCAAGGTCGTGAATGGCCGGGTCACTGACGACATCGTCTACCTGGCTGCCGACGAAGAGGAGGAGTACGTCGTCGCCCAGGCCAACACGCCGGTCAACGCCGATGGGTCCTTCGCCGAGGAGCGCGTGCTGGTGCGCCGCTCGCCGCAGGCGGCCTCGTTGGAAGACCTGCGCCTCCAGCTCGAGCGAGACATCTTCTTCGGTGCGACCACCGACATCCAGTACGTCCCCGGTAGCGAGGTCCAGCTCATGGACGTCTCGCCTCGCCAGATCGTGTCGGTCGGTACCGCGCTGATCCCGTTCCTCGAGCACGACGACGCCAACCGCGCCCTCATGGGCGCCAACATGCAGAAGCAGGCCGTCCCGCTCATCCGGGCCGAAGCGCCCTACATCGCCACCGGCATCGAGGCCCGGGCCGCCCGCGACGCGGCAGACATGGTCATCGCCGCCGACGACGGCGAGGTGATCGAGGTAGACGGCCGGCTCATCACCGTCCAGTACAAGACCCTCGGCAAGAAGGTCTACAAGCTGGCCAAGTTCGAGCGTTCCAACCAGGACACCTGCATCAACCAGCGGCCCATCGTGGCCGCCGGCCAGAAGCTCCACAAGGGCGACATCTTGGCCAACGGCCCCTCCACCGACAACGGTGAACTGGCCCTGGGCAAGAACCTGCTGGTGGCCTTCATGCCCTGGGAGGGCTACAACTTCGAGGACGCCATCATCCTCTCCGAGCGCCTGGTGAAGGACGACGTGCTCACGTCGATCCACATCAAGGAGCACGAGATCGACGCCCGAGACACCAAGCTCGGCCCCGAGGAGATCACCCGGGACATCCCCAACCTGAGCGACGACATCCTCGCCGACCTCGACGAGCGGGGAATCATCCGCATCGGGGCCGAGGTCGAGGCTGGAGACGTCCTGGTCGGCAAGGTCACCCCCAAGGGCGAGACCGAGCTGACCCCCGAGGAGCGCTTGCTGCGCGCCATCTTCGTGGAGAAGGCCAGAGAGGTTCGAGACACCTCCCTCAAGGTTCCCCACGGCGAGACCGGCAAGGTCATCGACGTCAAGGTCCAGACCCGCGCCGACGGCCACGAGCTTCCCCCCGGTGTGAACCAGCTGGTCAAGGTGTACGTCGGCCAGCGTCGCAAGATCAGCGTGGGCGACAAGCTGGCCGGCCGCCACGGCAATAAGGGCGTCATCAGCCGGATCCTGCCGGTCGAGGACATGCCCTTCCTGGCCGACGGCAGCCCCGTCGACATCATCCTCAACCCCCTCGGTGTCCCGTCCCGCATGAACGTGGGCCAGGTCATGGAGGCCCATCTGGGCTACGCCGCCCGCTGGGGTTGGGACCACGAGAAGTCGGGTCAGGTCGGAGACGAAGCGGTCCGCAACGAGACCAAGACCCGTCCCGCCACCCCGCCGGCCAAGTTGATCGCCACCCCGGTGTTCGATGGCGCCTACTGGGACGAGGCCGAGGCCGCCAAGAAGCACCCGACCATCCAGCAGATCCTCGAGAACCTCACGCCCGAGTCTCCCTTCGAGGAGTACGGCGACGGTGGGCGACTCATCGAGAGCAACGGCAAGACCACCCTCTACAACGGGCGCACCGGCGAGGCCTACGACAACCCGATCACCGTCGGGTACATGTACATCCTCAAGCTGGCCCACTTGGTGGACGACAAGATCCACGCCCGTTCCACCGGCCCGTACTCGATGATCACCCAGCAGCCGCTGGGTGGTAAGGCTCAGTTCGGCGGCCAGCGGTTCGGCGAGATGGAGGTGTGGGCCCTGGAGGCCTACGGCGCCGCCTACTGCCTCCAGGAACTGCTCACCATCAAGTCCGACGACGTGCTCGGCCGCGTCAAGGTCTACGAGGCCATCGTCAAGGGCGAGAACATCCCCGAGCCCGGCATCCCCGAGAGCTTCAAGGTGCTCATCAAGGAGATGCAGGCCCTGTGCCTCAACGTCGAGGTCCTCGCCAAGACCGGTGAAGAGATCGAGATGCGCGAGCTCGACGAGGACATCTTCCGCACCGCCGAAGAGCTCGGCATCGACTTGAGCCGACCCGAACGTGGTTCAGACGAAGAAGACGAGCGCCGCCGAGCCGGTCGGCTCTGACGGAACTGATCGAGGACTTCACGAGACCCCGAGCCCCCCCCCCCCGCCCCCCCCCCCCCCCCCGCGCCCCCCCGCGGCCGCCCCCCCCCCCCCCCCCGCCGCGGGCCCCCCCCCCCCTGCCCCAGGGAGCACGACCGTGCTTGACGTCAACAACTTCGACCAGCTCCGGATCGGCCTGGCCACCGCGGACTCCATCCGCATGTGGTCCAACGGCGAGGTCAAGAAGCCGGAGACCATCAACTACCGCACGCTCAAGCCGGAGAAGGACGGGCTCTTCTGCGAGAAGATCTTCGGTCCGACCAAGGACTGGGAGTGCTACTGCGGCAAGTACAAGCGGGTGCGCTTCAAGGGCATCATCTGTGAGCGCTGCGGCGTCGAGGTGACCCGGTCCAAGGTGCGCCGTGAGCGCATGGGCCACATCGAGCTGGCCGCCCCGGCCGTGCACATCTGGTACCTGCGTGGCACTCGGTCCTGGTTGGCCTACCTGCTGATGGGAACCGAGCCCCGCGAGGAGCTCAAGGCCAAGCAGCTCGAGAAGGTCATCTACTTCGCCGCCAACCTGGTGGTGTCGGTAGACGAGGAGAAGCGCGATGCCGATCTCCCCAACCTCGAGGCTGAGGTGATCGCCGAACGCGAGGAACTCGAGAACGAGCGGGAGCTGGAGCTGGCCCGTCGCCTCGAAGAGCTCGAGGCCGAGATCGCCGCCCTGGAAGCCGAGGGCGCCAAGGATGCAGACATCAAGGCCCGTCAGAAGCAGGCCGACAAGGACCTGACCCTCATCCGCGAACGGTGGGAACTGGAGCTCGACGTGCTCCAGCGGTCCTTCGACGAGTTCAAGGGCCTCTTCTCCCGTCAGATCATCGAAGACGAGATGCTGTGGCGCGAGCTCGAGGACCGCTACGGCGAGTACTTCGAGGGCGGCATGGGCGCCGACACCATCAAGTCGCTCATCAACCACCTCGACCTCGACGAGGAAGAGGTCAAGCTCCGCGCCGCCATCGACCCCGAGGAGGGCAAGAAGCCCCTGTCGGCGCAGCGCAAGCAGAAGGCCATCAAGCGCCTCAAGATCGTGGCCTCGTTCAACCAGCGAGACGAGAACGGCCGTCGGATCAACGACCCCCGGGCCATGATCCTCGACGTGGTGCCGGTGATCCCGCCGGAGCTGCGACCCATGGTGCAGCTCGACGGTGGTCGTTTCGCCACCTCGGACCTCAACGACTTGTACCGCCGGGTCATCAACCGCAACAACCGCCTCAAGCGGCTGTTGGACCTCGGGGCCCCCGAGATCATCGTCAACAACGAGAAGCGCATGCTCCAGGAGGCCGTCGACGCACTGTTCGACAACGGCCGACGCGGCCGGCCCGTGACCGGGCCGGGCAACCGCCCGCTCAAGTCGCTCTCGGACATGTTGAAGGGCAAGCAGGGCCGGTTCCGCCAGAACCTGCTCGGCAAGCGCGTCGACTACTCGGGCCGTTCGGTCATCGTGGTCGGCCCCACGCTCAAGCTGCACCAGTGCGGCCTGCCCAAGCTCATGGCCCTCGAGCTGTTCAAGCCCTTCGTCATGAAGAAGCTGGTGGACGCCGAGCTGGCCCAGAACATCAAGTCGGCCAAGCGGATGGTGGAACGGCGCAAGCCCCAGGTGTGGGATGTGCTCGAAGAGGCCATCAAGGAACATCCGGTCATGTTGAACCGGGCTCCCACACTGCACCGCCTCGGCATCCAGGCGTTCGAGCCGGTGCTGGTGGAGGGCAAGGCCATCCAGATCCACCCGCTCGTGTGCACCGCCTTCAACGCCGACTTCGACGGCGACCAGATGGCTGTTCACCTGCCCCTGTCGGCCGAGGCTCAAGCTGAGGCCCGCGTGCTGATGCTGTCGGCCAACAACGTGCTGTCGCCCGCCCACGGTCGTCCGCTGGTGACCCCCACCCAGGACATGATCATCGGCGCCTACTACCTCACCGAGAAGGTGGAGGGGGCCAAGGGTGAGGGTCGCGTGTTCCGTCACCTCCACGAGGTCGAGCGGGCCTATGAGGCCGGTGACCTGGCCCTTCACGCCCTCATCGAGTTCCGAGGGTTGGACGGCACCGGTGAACGTCTCATCGAAGACAAGACCACTGCCGGCCGACTCCTGTTCAACACCGCGCTGCCGGACTCGTTCGAGTTCATCAACCAGCGGGTGGACAAGAAGATCATGGGCAACGTCGTGGACCGCCTGGCCAACGAAGAAGCCAAGGGCGTGGTGGCCGCCAGCCTCGACGCCATCAAGAACCTGTGCTTCCGCTATGCCGCTCAGTCGGGCATCACCATCTCGATCGACGACGTTAAGACGCCCGACGAGAAGGCCCAGATCCTCGAGGACCACGAAGCTCAGGCCCAAAAGGTCGAGGAGCAGTTCCGCAAGGGCATCATCACCGATGGTGAGCGCCGCCAGAAGGAGGTGGAGATCTGGACCGACGCCACCGACAAGGTGCGCGCCGAGATGGAGAAGAACCTCAAGGCCCAGCAGTTCAACCCGATCGACATGATGGTCGGCTCGGGTGCCCGCGGAAACATGATGCAGGTCCGTCAGATCGCCGGCATGCGTGGCCTGGTGGCCAACCCTCGTGGTGACATGATCCCCCGCCCGATCAAGTCCAACTTCCGTGAGGGGTTGGAGATGCTCGAGTACTTCATCGCCACCCCCGGCGCCCGCAAGGGTCTGGTGGACACCGCTCTGCGGACCGCCGACTCGGGTTACCTCACCCGGCGTCTGGTCGACGTGGCCCAAGAGTTGATCATCAACGACGAGGACCCGTTCGCCCGGGCCGAGGCCACCGGTTCGCCGATCCGTGGCATCTGGGTCGAGAACGTGTTCCCCGACGGTTACGTCGATCAGGCCGGCAACTACGTAGGTACCCGTCCGGTAAGCGCTACCGACCGGATGGAGCGGACCTACCTGGAGACCAAGCTCTACAGCCGGACCTTGGCTGCGGATGTCACCTGTGAAGACGGCACCGTCTTCGCTCGGGGCACCGTCGTGAACCAGGAGATCATGGAAAAGCTCCGAGACGACTCCTCTGTCACCCGGGTCCGTGTCCTGTCGCCGCTCACCGACGATTCGGTGGCCGGAATCTCGGGGGCGAGCTACGGCATGTCGCTGGCCACCGGCAAGGACATCGAGGTCGGTGAAGCGGTGGGTGTGATCGCCGCCCAGTCGATCGGCGAACCTGGCACCCAGCTCACCATGCGTACCTTCCACACCGGTGGTGTGGCCGGGTCCGACATCGCCGGTGGTCTGCCCCGCGTGGTCGAGCTGTTCGAGGCCCGCAGCCCCAAGGGCAAGGCCACCTTGGCCCGCACCAGCGGCGTGGTCCGCATCGGTGAGGACGAGGGCAAGGGCAGGGTCATCACCATCGTCGGAGACGACGGCACCGAGGACACCTACACAATCCCCGGTGTCCAGCGCCTCGAGGTCGAGGACGGGGCCGAGATCGAGGCCGGAGATGCCCTAGTCGAAGGTCCCCGAGACCCCAAGGAGCTTCTGGAGATCCGCGGTGTGCGCGAAACCCAGGCCTACCTGGTCGAAGAGGTACAGAAGGTGTACCGAGAGCAGGGCGTGTCGATCCACGACAAGCACATCGAGCTCATCGTGCGCCAGATGACCCGCCGGGTCAGCGTGCTCGAGGCCAACGACTCGGACTTCCTCCCCGGCGAACGGGTCGACCAGAAGGCCTTCTCTGACGCCAACAAGCTCCTGGTCGAGGAGGGCAAGCGCCCGGCCGAAGGCCGCGTCGAGCTCATGGGCATCACCAAGGCTTCGCTGGCCACCGACTCGTGGCTCTCGGCAGCCTCCTTCCAGGAGACCACCCGTGTGCTCACCGAGGCGGCGATCGACTCCCGGTCCGACTCGTTGGTCGGCCTGAAGGAGAACATCATCATCGGAAAGCTGATCCCGGCCGGAACCGGCATGCTCCAGTACCGCAACATCGACACCGTGGCCCCCCACTACGAGCCGATGGCCTTCTACTCATCGGACGATGAGGGCGGCGAGCTGGATGCATCGGAATGGCTGGCCGCTCAGGCAGCAGCCGACGAGCCCGAGCCTCCACTGGCCGCAACCCCCGAGGCTTGATCCAGGACGAGCGACGGGCCTAGCCCGCGTTGGTCGTATTTGTCCCGAGTGAGGCACCCCTCGAGGGTGCCTCGCTCGCGTTCAGGGTCCTAGCGGGTGGATCTGGTCGTCGTCGCTGTGAGGCTGATCAGACCGAGGCGTTGCCTCGGTTCAACCATGCCGTGCTCATGGGTCGGCTCGCCGGATGGCTCGCCTCCTTTGGGGCTCGGCATTGGCTGGTCGTTGGGTAGGTTTCCGCTCATGACCGAAGTTGCGGAGGTGCCAGGGGAGGGACGGCGAGCTCGCAACCGTCGTGAACGCCAGAGGGCCTACCTCGACGCCGGTCTCGACATCGCCGGCCGAGAAGGGATCCCTGCCCTCACCATGCAACGCCTGGCCGAGGCCACCGATGCCGCGGTCGGAACCGTGTACACCTACTTTCCATCAAAGGGAGCACTGGTCGCCGAGCTCCAGCGGGAGTCGATCGAGCGGCTCACGGCCTCCTACCACCAGACCCGCGACCGGAGCCGAGCGATCCTGGCCGATTGGCACGAGCCCCGGGCCGAGGCCGTGGCCCGACTCATGGTGTTCGGCCGATTCTGGATCGCCAGCGCCGAGACCCTGCCCCACGAGTCCCGCTTCCTGCATGCGCTCATCGGAGAAACCGAACAGAGCGTTCCGCCCGAGGAGTTCCATCGGGCCGCCCCCGCTGCCTTGGCTTTGCTGGCCGAGGCAGCGGGCGAGGTTGTGGCGGCCGGGGCGGTAGACGCCATCCGTCTCCAGGACCCAATGGATGTGGTAATTCGCTGGGCCGCCGCCCTCACCGGTGTTCTGCTCACCGCCAACCTGGCTTCGCTCAACCCTCGAGCCTTCGACGGCCGTCGGCTGGCCCCAATCCTCCAGCGTGATCTGTTGGCGGGCTGGGGCGCCCGACCCGACCTGATAGACCGAGCCGAAGCCCATGTCGCTGATCTGGAGTCCACCGGTCAGCTCGCGCCAGCAGTCACCAACGCCTGACGGCTACCCCCCGGGCGGCGCCTCGGTCAAGTTCGTCTAGGGGATGGGGCAGGGCTTTATGACCCCGCACCACCAGGGAGCCGTTGGTAGATCTTCGCTGTCGATGATGCCGTCATCGTCGCTGTCGGGGTCGTTCGGGTCGGTTGGGTAGACGTTCTGGAGGCCCCACTTGGCCAGCGCTCCCGGTATGTAGATGATCTCGTCATAGTTGGTCAGGCCGTCGCTGTCCGGATCGGCCGTCCAGTAGGAGTCGTCGTACCGGTAGGTCGGGTCGGTGCCGTTGGCGACCTCCAGCCCGTCGGAGTCGCCGCCGTGGTCCGTGTCGGCCAGGAGCGGGTTTGTGGCTGGGGTGCGATTGACCTCGGTGCTGTCTGACAGCCCATCGTCGTCGGTGTCGGCGTCGAGAGGGTTGGTGAGGTGGGTGCTGAGCTCGGCATCGTCGGTCAAGCCGTCGCCATCGGTGTCGGCGCCCACTGTGTAGACGTCGTCGGACGGGTCGTTCGGGTTGGTTCCGTTGACGATCTCATAGCCGTCGCGAATGCCGGCACCGTCGGTATCTGTCTTCAGCGGATTGGTTTGGTGAACGCGGACCTCAGCCCCGTCGCTGAGGAGGTCCCCGTCGGTGTCGGCGAAGACTGGGCTGGTGCCATACCAGAGGACCTCGATGCCGTCGTCGAGGCCGTCGTCGTCGGTGTCGGGATCGTTGGGATCTGATCGGTGGAAGGACTCAGAGAGAAAGCTCAGGCGGTCGTTGTCGTCGTCTCTGGTGAACTGCGTGTCATCCCAGGTATTGCGTGGATTGGTCCCAGCGTTGATCTCGTAGCCGTCGGTGTCGCCACCGTTGTCGCTGTCGGCATCGTTGGGATTGGTGTCGACGAGGGCCTCGATCCAGGTGGGCAAGTCGTCACCGTCGGGATCGTTCCCGTCTGGGTCGGTGGGGTCGGTGGCGTCTGTGCCCAAACCGAGCTCGAGCCAGTCGGTCAGACCATCACCATCGCTGTCCTGAACGCCGTCGGTGATTCCGTCTTCGTCCTGATCGGCATTGTCGGGATCCCAGCCCTTCTGGATCTCGAAGGCATCGGCGACACCGTCCAGATCGCTGTCCACTAGCTCCCAGCCCCGAGGGCGATCGTCATGAGCGCTGTGGCCACCGTGACCGTTCGCCGCCAAGCTTTCCGGGGCCGGTGCGAGTTGGGAGCAGCACCCGTGACGGAGGGGCCAGACCGTTCGTTCACCTCAAACTACTTGGTCTTCGGACATGTCTGCCTCCCAGCGGGCCTTGGAGTTCACCCGCGGATCGCGTGCCCTGAAGGGTATTGCAAAGATGGATGGTCCGCTTGGTTCGTCGGCATGCCCATCCAGCCTGGGCCTTCGTCCACTAGGTGCAGCGAGGCAAGGGTCGAGGAGGTGCGCACATCATGCCGCAGCCAGTTCCCGTGAGCCGTCTCAGGCGGATTTTGCGGTCCGGCGTCCGATCCTCATAGCATGTCCCTCCGGCTCAGAGACGGATGTCTCGCGCGTGAGCCCCAGTCAGACGCTTCGAGAGGTTCGTTCGTGCCCACCATCCAGCAGTTGGTCCGCAAGGGCCGCCAGGACAAGCCCACCAAGGGCAAGACGCCGGCCCTGAAGGGCGCGCCGCAGCGTCGTGGCGTCTGCACCCGCGTGTACACGAACACCCCCAAGAAGCCGAACTCGGCACTGCGCAAGGTGGCTCGTGTTCGCCTCTCCAGCGGCGTCGAGGTGACGGCCTACATCCCTGGCGAGGGTCACAACCTCCAGGAGCACTCCATCGTGCTGGTCCGTGGTGGCCGTGTGAAGGACCTCCCCGGCGTCCGCTACAAGATCATCCGCGGCACCCTCGACACCTCGGGTGTGAAGGACCGCAAGCAGGCCCGTAGCCGCTACGGCGCCAAGAAGGAAGGCTGACCATGCCCCGCAAGGGTCCCGCCCCCCGCCGCGAGCTCATGCCCGACCCGATCTACCGGTCGGTCGTGGTCACCCAGATCGTGAACAAGGTGTTGCAGCGCGGCAAGCGCTCCACCGCTGAGCGCATCGTCTACAGCGCTCTCGACATCGTGGCCGACAAGGCCGGCACCGACGATCCGGTGTCGATCCTCAAGAAGGCCGTAGAGAACATCAAGCCCCAGCTCGAGGTTCGCAGCCGTCGCGTCGGTGGCGCCACCTACCAGGTGCCGGTCGAGGTCAAGCCCCGTCGGGCCAACACCCTCGCCGTCCGTTGGCTGGTCGGCTACTCCCGTCAGCGTCGGGAGAAGACCATGGCCGAGCGTTTGGCCAACGAGATCCTCGACGCCAGCAACGGTGTCGGCGCCTCGGCCAAGCGCCGTGAAGACCTTCACAAGATGGCCGAGTCCAACAAGGCCTTCGCCCACTACCGCTGGTAGGGGCCACCCACAACTCCACCGATGGGGCGCCTCCAAACCGGCAGCCCCTCCCTCGACCGGGTCCGCAACAGCGGGGCCCGGTCGTGGCATGTAACCGCTCAACCTGTAAACCCCCTCACCGAACCGAGACACAGAGATGCCTGAAGTCGTTCCGATCGACCGCTACCGCAACATCGGGATCATGGCCCACATCGACGCGGGCAAGACCACCACCACCGAGCGGATCCTCTACTACACCGGCAAGACCTACAAGATCGGTGAGGTCCACGAGGGTGCCGCCACCATGGACCACATGGTCCAGGAGCAGGAGCGCGGCATCACCATCACCTCGGCGGCCACCACCACGTTCTGGCGTGACCACCGCATCAACATCATCGACACCCCCGGCCACGTCGACTTCACCGTTGAGGTCGAGCGTTCGCTGCGCGTGCTCGACGGTGCTGTAGCCGTGTTCGACGGTGTGGCTGGCGTCGAGCCCCAGACCGAGACCGTGTGGCGCCAGGCCGACAAGTACGGCGTCCCGCGCATGTGCTTCGTCAACAAGCTGGACCGCACCGGTGCCGACTTCTACAAGGCCGTGGCTTCCATCAAGGATCGCCTCACCGAGAACATCGCCATCTTGCAGATCCCGATCGGCATCGAAGGTGACTTCCAGGGCGTGGTCGACTTGGTGCGCATGAAGGCCATCGTGTGGACGGGCGAAGAGCTCGGCGCCAAGTACGACATCGTCGACATTCCCGCCGACATGCAGGACCAGGCCGACGAGTACCGCCAGGAGCTCATCGACACCATCACCCACCACGACGACGCCATCCTCGAGAAGTTCCTCGGCGACGAGGAGATCACCGAGGAGGAGCTGCGCTCGGCCCTGCGGCGCGCCACCATCGCCAACGAGATCGTCCCGATCCTCACCGGCACTGCCTTCAAGAACAAGGGCGTGCAGCCCCTGCTCGACGCCGTGGTCGACTACCTGCCGTCCCCGCTCGACCTGCCTCCGGTGCGGGGTGAGGCCCTCAAGGGCGGCGCCGAGATCGAGCGCAAGGCCGACGTGAAGGAGCCCTTCTCGGCTCTCGCCTTCAAGATCGTGGCTGATCCTCACGGCAAGCTCACCTACTTCCGGGTCTACTCCGGTCGCTTGAACAAGGGCGACAGCGTCCTCAACAGCCGCACGGGGCAGAAGGAGCGCGTCGGACGACTGCTGCTGATGCACGCCAACAACCGTGAGGACCTGGAGTTCGTCGAGGCTGGCGACATCGTGGCCGGCATCGGCCTCAAGAACACCCGCACCGGTGACACCCTCTCCGATGAGAAGGACGCCATCGTGCTGGAGAACCTGGAGTTCCCCGAGCCGGTCATCCAGGTGGCGGTGGAGCCCAAGACCAAGAACGACCAGGACAAGATGGGCAAGGCCCTCTACTCCCTGTCTGAAGAGGACCCGACCTTCCAGGTCAAGTCCGACGAGGAGACCGGTCAGACCCTGATCTCGGGGATGGGCGAGCTTCACCTCGAGGTGATCGTCGACCGCATGCTGCGGGAGTTCAACGTCGACGCCACCGTCGGCAAGCCCCAGGTCGCCTACCGCGAGACCATCACCGCCCCCGTCGAGAACTACCGCTACACCCACAAGAAGCAGACGGGTGGTTCGGGCCAATTCGCCGACGTGATCATCGCCCTGTACCCGGCTGAGCCGGGCGAGGGCTACTCCTTCAGCGACCAGATCACCGGCGGTCGCATCCCCAAGGAGTACATCGGACCGGTGGACCAGGGCATCCAAGCCTCGCTGGCCTCGGGCATCATCGCCGGATACCCGGTGGTGGACATCAAGGCCACCTTGGTCGACGGCTCGTTCCACGACGTCGACTCATCGGAGATGGCGTTCAAGATCGCCGGCACCATGGCGTTCAAGGAGGCGGCTCGCAAGGGCAAGCCGGTCCTGCTCGAGCCCATCATGGCGGTCGAGGTCGTCACCCCCGAGGAGTACATGGGTGATGTCATGGGCGACCTCTCCTCCCGCCGTGGCAAGGTCGGCGGCATGGAGCAGCGGGGCAACGCCCAGGTCGTCAGGGCCGAGGTGCCGCTGTCGGAGATGTTCGGCTACGCCACCGATCTCCGGTCTCGCACCCAGGGCCGCGCCGTGTACACCATGCAGTTCGACAGCTACCAGCAGATGCCGGGCAACCTCCAAGAGGAGATCGTGGCCCGGGTTCGAGGCGAGTAGCTAGCAGTCTCAAACCACAACAACCATCAACATAGAAAGGCTCCAGGGTCAACGCCATGGGCAAGGAAAAGTTCGAGCGCAATAAGCCGCACCTGAACATTGGGACCATGGGGCATATTGACCATGGTAAGACCACGTTGACGGCGGCGATTACCAAGACGTTGCATGATGCGGATCCGACGACGGCGTTCACGCCGTTCGACATGATCGACAAGGCTCCTGAGGAGCGGCAGCGTGGTATCACGATCAACATTTCCCATGTGGAGTATGAGACGGCGAACCGTCATTACGCGCATGTGGATATGCCGGGTCACGCTGACTACATCAAGAACATGATCACGGGTGCGGCTCAGGTGGATGGGGCGATTTTGGTGGTGGCGGCCACTGATGGTCCGATGCCGCAGACGCGTGAGCATGTGTTGTTGGCTCGTCAGGTGGGTGTGCCCTCGATCGTGGTCGCGTTGAACAAGTGCGACATGGTTGATGATGAGGAGTTGTTGGAGCTGGTGGAGATGGAGGTGCGTGAGCTTCTGTCTGAGTACGAGTTCCCTGGTGATGACACTCCTGTGGTGCGGGTTTCGGCGTTGAAGGCGCTTGAGGGTGACGCGGATGCGGCGGCTCAGGTGTTGGAGTTGATGAACCAGGTGGACAGCTTTGTTCCTGAGCCGGTTCGTGATATCGACAAGCCGTTCTTGATGCCGATCGAGGATGTGTTCTCGATCACTGGTCGTGGAACTGTGGTGACCGGCAAGGTCGAGCAGGGTCAGATCCACACTGGTGATGAGGTGGAGATCGTGGGTATCAAGGCCACGCAGAAGACCACCTGTACTGGTGTGGAGATGTTCCGCAAGTTGCTCGATGAGGGTCAGGCTGGTGACAACATCGGTGCGCTTCTTCGTGGTACGAAGAAGGAAGAGGTTGAGCGCGGTCAGGTGTTGTGCAAGCCGGGCAGCATTACTCCTCACACGAACTTCGAAGGTGAGGTGTATGTGTTGACCAAGGAGGAGGGTGGTCGTCACAAGCCGTTCTTCGCGAACTACCGTCCGCAGTTCTTCTTCCGGACCACTGATGTGACCGGCACGATCACGTTGCCTGAGGGCACTGAGATGTGCATGCCTGGTGACAACACTCAGATGACGGTTGAGTTGATCGCTCCGATCGCCATGGATGAGGGTCTGCGGTTTGCTATCCGTGAGGGTGGCCGTACCGTGGGTGCTGGTCGGGTGACCAAGATCATCAAGTAGCAATACCGGGAGCTTCCTCCCAAGCCCGGACCAGCGGGCAAGAGACAAACGAAGGGAGGTCCGGTCAGTTCCGACCGGGCCTCCCTTCGTTTTGCCGCTTCTTGGGCAGGATTGGTCGCACGGCGACCAGATCCGGCCCAAGAAGCTTCAGGCACGACCGAAGCCCCCGTTCTTGGGCATGGATCGGTCGCACGGCGACCAGATCCTGCCCAAGAATCGATCAGACGGGGATGCATGTGGACCGTTGGATTGGCTGCGCTCCGGCGGGTTCGGCTAGAAAGGTCGTCCCCTGGGGACACATCCTCGGGGTTGATCCTTGACAGGTTGATCCCCCGTAGCGGGTTCGAGACCAGGAGGTGGCCCCATGGCCGCGACGCAGAAGATCCGGATCCGGCTGAAGGCCTACGACCACGAGGTGATCGACCAGTCCACCAAGAAGATCACCGAGACAGTGGTCCGCACCGGCGCCTCGGTGCGTGGGCCGATCCCGCTTCCCACCGAGAAGCACCGCTACACGGTGATCCGCTCGCCCCACAAGTACAAGGACTCCCGCGAGCACTTCGAGATGCGCGTCCACAAGCGCCTGCTCGACATCGTGGACCCCACGCCCAAGACCGTCGATTCGCTCCAGCGCCTCGACCTCCCCGCCGGCGTGGACATCGAGATCAAGATCCAGTAACGCACGGGGCGTCACACGGGGGCGCTGCCCCCGTGTGCCCCCGGAAGGGCTTGGTCCGGCTTCGCCGGGCCGATGTCTGGTTCTGTCCGATCGGGCTCTCGCTTTCGCTCGAGGATCGGACGGGGCTCCGCCCCCGTGTGGTCACTGGAATTGGTGCCGCATCGAAGGGGAAGCTAGAGTTTGCAACTCGTGCCGCCGGGTCTCCCGATCTGGTGGCTGGTGTCGGGCTTCGGCCCGCAACCGACGTCCGTGACGGCCCGGTCCGCCGGGGACCCCACGGCACAACCGAACTGGCGCTCCGCCGGGAGAGATCCCGTGCGGAGCGTCCGCGTGAACGGCCCCCGTTCCTCCGCGACAGGAAGACGCACATGGCAACCAAGGCAATCGTCGGCCAGAAGGTCGGCATGACACAGATCTGGGACGACCAGAACCGGATGATCCCGGTCACCGTCCTGCAGGTCGAGCCGCTCCGGGTGGTGCAGATCCGCACCCCCGAGAACGACGGCTATAGCGCCCTGCAGGTCACCTTCGGGTCCAAGAAGGCCTCCAAGCTCACCAAGCCGGTCGCTGGCCAGTACGCCAAGGCCGGAGTCGAGCCGGGCGTGAAGCTGGTCGAGCTCCGTCTCGATGACGTCACCGGCTATGAGGTCGGCCAGGAGATCACCGTGGCCGAGCTGGCCGACGGTGACCGCATCGACGTCACCGCCGTTTCCAAGGGCAAGGGCTTCGCTGGCGCCATGAAGCGCCACGGCTTCGCCGGTCAGCGGGCCAGCCACGGCGCCCATCGGGTGCACCGTGCCCCTGGCTCTATCGGCCAGTGCGCCACCCCGGCCCGAGTGTTCAAGGGAACCCGCATGGCCGGCCGCATGGGTGGAGACAAGGTCACCACCCAGAACCTCACGGTGGTTTCGGCTGACGCCGAACGCAACCTGTTGCTCGTCAAGGGTGCCGTTCCCGGCCCCAAGGGCGGGCTCGTCCTCATCCGCAACGCTGTGAAGGGCGGGAAGTGATGGTCAGCGTCGTCAAGGCCGATCTCGATCCGGCCGTGTTCGGGCTTGAGCCCAACGTCTCGGTCATGGCCCAGGTGGTCACCGCTCAGCTCGCCGCCCGTCGGGCCGGCACCCAGTCCACCAAGACTCGGGCCGAGGTGAGCGGCGGCGGTTCCAAGCCGTGGGCACAGAAGGGCACCGGTCGGGCCCGTGCCGGCTCCAGCCGCTCACCGATCTGGACCGGTGGTGGTGTCGCCCTCGGCCCCAAGCCCCGCAAGTACACCCAGCGGACCCCCAAGAAGATGGTCAAGCTGGCCCTGCGCTCGGCTCTTTCAGATCGGGCCGCAGACTCAAAGGTCCTCGTGGTCGACTCCTGGGATTTCGGTGACACACCGAGCACCAAGGCGGCCAAGGCTGCTCTGGCCTCCCTCGGTACCGAAGGTCGGGTCCTGGTCGTTCTGGCCGACGCCGACGCGGTGGCCGCCCGGTCGTTCCGCAACCTCCCCGAGGTTCAGATCATCGCCGCCCGTGAGCTCAACGCCTACGACGTCTTGGTGAACGACTTCGTCGTGTTCACCCAGGCCACCCTGCCCACGTCGGCTCCCGCCGCCACCGAGGAGGCAGCCCAGTGAAGGACCCCCGGGACATCATCATCCGCCCCGTGGTGTCGGAGAAGAGCTACGCGCTCATCGAATCCAACGTCTACACGTTCGAGGTTCACCCCGGCGCCGCCAAGCCCGAGATCCGCAGTGCCATCGAGGAGATCTTCAGCGTGAAGGTCGTCTCGGTGAACACGCTGAACCGCAAGGGCAAGACCACCCGCAACCGTCGCACCGGCAAGGCCGGCAGCCGCCCCGATCGCAAGCGGGCGATCGTCACCGTGGCCGAGGGCGACTCGATCGACATCTTCAAGGACTGACGGCGATGGCACTCCGCAAGCGCAAGCCCACCAGCCCCGGTCGTCGGTTCCAGACCGTCTCGGACTTCTCCGAGATCACCACGACCACGCCCGAGAAGTCACTGCTCGCCCCCAAGTCGGGCACCGGTGGCCGTAACTCCTATGGCCGCAAGACCGCTCGCCACAAGGGCGGCGGCCACAAGCAGCAGTACCGGATCATCGACTTCCGTCGTAACAAGGATGGCGTGCCGGCCAAGGTCGCCTCCATCGAGTACGACCCCAACCGGAACTGCCGCATCGCCCTGCTGCACTTCTTGGATGGCGAGAAGCGCTACATCCTCGCCCCCAAGAACGTGAAGGTGGGTGACCGAATCCAGAACGGTCAGGGTGCCGAGATCCGTCCCGGCAATGCCCTGCCCATGCGCTACATCCCCGTGGGTACCACCATCCACAACGTGGAGCTCAAGCCCGGTGGCGGTGGCCGCATGGCTCGTTCCGCCGGGGCCAGCGTCCAGCTCGTGGCGAAGGAAGGCGACTACGCCACCCTTCGCCTTCCCAGCACCGAGATGCGACGTGTTCCGATCGACTGCCGGGCAACCATTGGTGAGGTCGGCAACGCCGAGGCCGAGCTGATCAAGATCGGCAAGGCCGGCCGCAACCGCTGGAAGGGCGTTCGCCCCCAGACCCGTGGTGTGGCCATGAACCCCGTCGACCACCCCCACGGTGGTGGCGAGGGCAAGACCTCCGGTGGTCGCCATCCGGTGTCGCCTTGGGGTCAACCCGAGGGTCGTACCCGAGACAAGTCCAAGCCGTCCCAGAAGCTCATCGTCCGTCGTCGCCGCACCCGCGGCTCACGTCGGTAAGGCCAGGAGTCCGAGATGCCTCGTTCACTCAAGAAGGGCCCGTTCGTCGACGACCATCTGCTCAAGAAGGTCGACGCCCTGAACGCAGCCAGCGAGAAGAAGGTCATCAAGACCTGGTCGCGCCGGTCCACCATCATCCCCGACATGGTGGGTCACACCATCGCCGTCCACGACGGCCGCAAGCACGTCCCGGTGTACGTCACCGAGTCGATGGTCGGCCACAAGCTCGGTGAGTTCGCCCCGACCCGGACGTTCAAGTTCCACGCCGGGCAGGAGAAGAACGCCCGAGGGAGGCGCTGAGCATGGCTGTCAGCGGTAAGCAGATCGCCGGGGTCCGTGAGACCCGCAAGGGCGCAACCATCTACAAGACCAACGAGCGCCCGGGTACCCGGGCCCAGGTCCGCTACGTGCGAGTGTCGGCCTACAAGGCCCGCGAGGTCCTCGACCTCATCCGGGGCAAGCACGTGGCCGAGGCCGACGAGATCCTCCAGTTCGTGGAGCGGGACATCGCCATCATCATCCGCAAGGCCCTGGCCTCTGCAGTGGCGAACGCCACCAACAACGACGGCCAGGATCCCGAGGCCCTCTACGTCTCGGCCTGCTACGCCGACGAGGGCCCGACCCTCAAGCGTTGGCGCCCCCGTGCCCGTGGCCGGGCCACCCGCATCCGCAAGCGCACCTGCCACATCACGATCATCGTCAGCCGTGGCACCGCCGAGCAGCTCCGCATCCGTGAGGCCCGAGTGGCCCGCAGCGGTCGCTCCGGTGCAGGCACCGCCGGTCGGGCCTCCCGCCGGGCCCGTGTGGCCAAGTCGAAGGCGGCCCAGGACCACGATCACGATCACGATCACGATCACGATCACGATCACGATCACGATCAGGTCGCAACCGACGTGGTCGAAGAGGTCACCGCTGAGGCCGACGCCGAGGTGACCGAGGTGACCGAAGAGGCCGCCGCCACCGAGACCGCCGAGACCGAAGAGAAGGAAGACTGATGGGCCAGAAGGTCAACCCCTACGGCTTCCGCCTGGGCATCACCACCGACTGGAAGTCGCGTTGGTTCGCCGACCGCAAGGACTACGGCAAGTTCATCATCGAGGACTGGAAGATCCGCGACCTGCTGATGAGCTCGCTTCCCCACGCCGCCATCAGCCGTGTCGAGGTGGAGCGCACCCGTGACCGTCTCCGGGTAGACGTGCATACCGCCCGTCCCGGGATCGTGATCGGTCGCCGAGGTGCCGAGGCCGATCGCATCCGTACCCAGCTCACCGAGATCACCGGCAACAACAAGGTGCAGCTCAACATCCAAGAGATCAAGCAGCCCGAACTCGATGCTGCGTTGATCGCCCAGGGTGTTGCCGACCAGCTCGCTGGCCGTGTCGCCTTCCGCAGGGCCATGAAGCGTGCTGTGCAGAACGCCCAGAAGGCGGGAGCCCTCGGCATCCGTGTGCAGTGCTCTGGTCGCCTCGGCGGCTCTGAGATGTCTCGGACCGAGTGGTACCGAGAAGGTCGGGTGCCGTTGCACACGCTGCGCGCCGACATCGACTACGGCTTCCGTGAGGCCCGTACCACCGCGGGCCGGATCGGCGTGAAGGTATGGATCTACAAGGGCGACATCCTGCCCTACAAGTCCCAGGCCGAAGACAAGATCACCCGTGAGGCGGCCATGGCCGTGGGTGAGACGTCGGGCGATGCTCGCCCGGCCAAGGTCGTGTCGTCCAGCCGTCGCCGCGCTGAGGCCACCCCGGTCGATCCCGCTTCGGTAGACACCGACACCGAAGCCAAGCCCTTGGTCCAGGAGGCCGACCCCGAGATCGAGAAGCTCCTCGAAGAAGAAGAAGCGATCGAGCGCTCGGTGCGCGACCACCACGAGACCCCCCACTTCCGTCCCGGGGATGGTGACTGATCATGTTGATGCCCAGGAAGGTCAAGCACCGCAAGCAGCACCGCGGTCGTCTCACCGGAGCAGCCTCCGGCGGAACCCGAGTCACCCACGGTGACTACGGGATCCAGGCTCTCGAGCCGGGCTGGATCTCAGCCCGTCAGATCGAAGCCGCCCGTATCGCCATGACCCGTCACATCAAGCGTGGCGGCAAGGTGTGGATCAACGTCTTCCCCGACAAGCCCATCACCGAGAAGCCGGCCGAGACTCGCATGGGCTCGGGCAAAGGCAACCCGGAGCGGTGGGTGGCGGTGGTCAAGCCCGGTCGTGTGCTCTTCGAGCTCACCTACCACGACCCCGAGATCGCCAGGGCCGCCATTGAGCGGGCCATCCAGAAGCTGCCGGTGAAGGCCAAGTTCGTGACCCGGCAGGAGTCGTTCTGATGGCTACCAAGACCACCGCTTCAGACCTCGACACCTCCACCATCGTGGAGCGCCTTGCCGAGGAGAAGGACCGGCTGTTCAAGCTGCGGATCCAGCACGCCACCGGCGTGCTCGAGAACACCGCCGCCATGCGCACGGCCCGCAAGGAGATCGCCCGCTACGAGACCGAGCTGCGGGCCCGTGAGATCGAGGCCGCTGAGGCTCTCGCCCAGGAGGAGAAGGTCTGATGGCAGACGAAACCACCGGCGAGGTGCGTGAGAACGCCCGCAAGATCCGTGAAGGGCTGGTCACCTCCAGCGGCATGGACAAGACCGCGGTCGTCACCGTCACCACCCGCAAGCCCCACCCGCGGTACCACAAGACCATGGCCCGCACCACACGCCTGTACGTCCATGACGAGGAGAACACCCTCAACGTGGGAGACCGGGTCCGGGTGCAAGAGACCCGTCCGCTGTCCAAGCTGAAGCGGTGGCGGATCGTGGAGATCCTGGAGCGTGCAAAGTGATCCAGCAGGAGACCCGTCTTCGGGTGGCCGACAACAGCGGCGCCAAGGAGATCCTCTGCATCAAGGTGCTGGGCGGCTCACGTCGTCGCTACGCCTCGATCGGCGACATCATCGTCGCAACTGTCAAGGACGCCACCCCTGGTGCTGGCGTCAAGAAGGGCGACGTGGTCAAGTGCGTGGTCGTGCGCACCAAGAAGGAGAAGCGTCGGCCCGACGGTTCCTACATCCGCTTCGACGAGAACGCCGCGGTGCTGATCAACGACCAGCAGCTTCCCCGCGGTACCCGCATTTTCGGCCCCGTCGGCCGTGAGCTGCGTGACCGCAAGTTCATGCGGATCGTCTCGCTGGCCCCGGAGGTGCTCTGACATGAGCGGCCTCAAGATCAAGAAGGGTGACCGTGTCGTCGTCCTGTCCGGCAAGGACAAGGGCAAGGAAGGTGTGGTCCAGTCGGCCATGCCCCGCGAGGGCAAGGTCGTGGTGGAGGGCGTCAACACCGCCAAGCGCCATCGCAAGGCCCGCTCGGCCACCGAGGCCGGCGGGATCATCGAGATCGACAAGCCGATCGACGTCAGCAACGTGGCGGTGATCAGCCCGTCCGACGGCAAGCCAACCCGCGTGGGTTACAAGGTCGTCGACGGCAAGAAGGTCCGCGTGTGCAAGCGGACGGGAGCAGAGCTGTCATGAGCACGGCAACCGACATCCCCCGCCTCAAGACGCGGTACAACGACCAGATCCGTGACCAGCTCAAGGCCGACCTCGGCCTGGGCAACATCATGGAGGTTCCCCGCCTCGAGAAGATCGTGATCAACATGGGTGTGGGCGGCGCAGTAGCGCAGGCCTCGCTCCTGGAGAACGCGGTGCGCGACCTGACCCTGATCGCCGGCCAGAAGCCCCAGATCACCCGGGCCCGCAAGTCCATCGCCTCGTTCAAGCTCCGTGAGGGCAACGCCATCGGCGCCAAGGTCACCCTGCGGGGAGACCGCATGTGGGAGTTCCTCGACCGGTTGATCGCCCTGGCGATTCCCCGCATCCGAGACTTCCGGGGCCTGCCGGCGAACAGCTTCGACGGCCGCGGCAACTACACCTTCGGTGTGACCGAACAGTTGATCTTTCCCGAGATCGACTACGACAAGATCGACCAGACCCGAGGCATGGACATCACCATCGTGACCACCGCCCGTACCAATGCCGAGGGCAAGGCGCTTCTGGACGCCTTCGGTTTCCCGTTCAAGCGTGAGGGGCAGAACTCCTAATGGCCAAGAAAGCACTCATCAACAAGGCCAACCGCAAGCCCAAGTTCAAGGTTCGGGCCTACACCCGGTGCCAGAAGTGCGGTCGTCCGCACTCGGTGTACCGCAAGTTCCAACTGTGCCGGGTCTGCCTGCGGGACATGGTCCACGCTGGCGAGATCCCCGGTGTCACCAAGGCGAGCTGGTGAGGAGGGCCTGACATGACCATGACCGACCCCATCGCCGACATGCTGACCCGCATCCGCAACGCCAACACGGCGATGCACGATGAGGTGCTCATGCCGTCCTCCAAGCAGAAGGAAGCCCTTGCCGGCATCCTGAAGAAGGAGGGCTACATCGAGGACTACAAGGTGGCCGCCAACGGCGATCGCCCCGGCAGCACCCTCACCGTCACCATGAAGTACTCGCCCGAGCGGGCCCGGACCATCTCCGGCCTGCGGCGGGTGTCCAAGCCCGGCCTCCGCGTGTACAAGGCCGCCAGCGAGGTCCCCCGGGTCCTCGGTGGGCTGGGTGTCGCCGTCGTCTCGACCAGCCAGGGTCTCATGACCGACCGCGAAGCGCGCAAGCGCAACGTGGGCGGCGAGGTCCTGTGCTTCGTCTGGTAGGAGCACCCAATGTCTCGTATCGGTAAATCCCCAATCACGGTTCCCGGTGGTGTCGACATCTCCGTCGTCGACCGTCGGGTGACCGTCAAGGGCCCCAAGGGCACGCTCGAGCGCGACCTGCCCGGCACCATCACCCTCCGTCAGGAGGGCGACACCCTGCTGGTCGAACGTCCCGACGACGAGCGTCAGACCCGTGCCATGCACGGTCTCGTCCGTTCCCTGGTGAACAACATGGTCGTCGGTGTCACCGATGGCTTCACCAAGGAGCTGGAGATCATCGGTGTGGGCTACCGCGCCACCGCCAAGGGCAGCGACGCCATCGATCTGGCCCTGGGCTACAGCCACCCCATCGAGGTGAAGGCCCCCCAGGGCATCACCTTCGACGTGCCCGCCCCCAACCGCATCGCGGTGAAGGGCACCGACAAGGAGGTCGTGGGCCAGGTGGCCGCCGACATCCGCAAGCTGCGCAAGCCCGAGCCCTACAAGGGCAAGGGTGTGCGCTACCTCGGTGAGCATGTCGCCCGCAAGGCCGGCAAGTCCGGGAAGTAGAGGCTGATCCAATGAGCTATTCCGCCAAGCAGAAGAGAGAAGCACGGATCCGTCGTCACCGTCGGGTTCGCAAGAAGGTCCGGGGCACGGCCGAACGTCCCCGCCTGGCTGTCTTTCGATCCAACAAGCACATCTCTGCCCAGATCATCGACGACCGTTCCGGTCGGACCCTGGCTGCCGCCTCCACCCACGAGGCCGACCTGAAGACCAGCGGTGGCAACGTAGATGCCGCCACCAAGGTCGGTACCCGCCTGGCCGAACGGGCCAAGGCCGCCGGCATCGATGCCGTGGTGTTCGACCGCGGCGGCAACCTCTACCACGGGCGCATCAAGGCGCTCGCCGACGCCGCCCGCGAAGGTGGACTGGAGTTCTGATGGCTACGAACAACAACGACGCCCAGCTCCGCGAGTCGCGCGTCATCAACATCAACCGTGTGGCCAAGGTGGTCAAGGGCGGTCGTCGGTTCTCCTTCACCGCTCTGGTGGTGATCGGCGACGGCGCTGGTCGGGTCGGTCTCGGCTACGGCAAGGCCAAAGAGGTCCCGCTGGCCATTCAGAAGGGAACCGAAGAGGCTCGCAAGAACCTCTTCTCGGTTCCCCTGGCCGGCTCCACCATCACCCACCCCGTCATCGGTGTGATGGGTGCCGGGCGGGTCATGCTCAAGCCGGCCGCCCCCGGTACCGGTGTGATCGCCGGTGGCGCCGCCCGCGCCATCCTCGAAGAGGCCGGCATCCACGACGTGCTTTGCAAGTCGCTCGGTTCGGCCAACCACATCAACGTGGCGCGGGCCACCATCGCCGGGCTCCAGGCCCTCCAGCGGCCCGATGAGGTCGCTCGCCTGCGGGGTCTGGCCCCCGAAGAGTTCGTTCCCAAGGGCCTGCTCGAGGCCTATCGGGAGAGCGAGCGTGGACCGCTCGTAGTGGAAGAGGTGAAGTGACGTGGCAGACCTGAAGGTCACCCAGACCCGTTCGGCCATCGGCTCCAAGCCCAAGCAGCGCGGCACCCTGCGCGCCCTTGGTCTGGGCCGGATCGGCAAGACCAACACCCTGCCTGACCGTCCCGAGATCCGCGGGATGCTGGCCAAGGTGCCGCACCTGATCGACGTTGAAGAGGTGTCCTCCTGATGAAGGTCCATGACCTGCAGCCCGCCCCGGGCTCCAACCGCCGTTCCAAGCGGGTCGGTCGGGGCATCGCCGGCAAGGGCGGCAAGACCGCCGGCCGTGGCACCAAGGGCCAAAAGGCGCGCGGCACCATTCCCGCCGCCTTCGAAGGTGGCCAGATGCCGCTGCACATGCGGGTTCCCAAGCTCAAGGGCTTCACCAACCCGTTCCGTGTGGAGTACCAGGCCGTCAACCTCGACACGCTCGAGGCCAGCGGCCTTGATTCCGTGGATCCTGGTTCGCTCTATGACAAGGGCCTGGTCGGGAAGGCCGCCTTGGTCAAGGTTCTCGGTCGTGGCGAGATCAGTCGGGCCGTGACCGTCAAGGCTCACGCCTTCTCGAAGTCCGCCGAGGAAGCCATCACCGCTGCTGGCGGTAGCGTTGAGCGCCTGCCTCTCCCGTGGGGAGACCGGCGTCCGCCGGCCAAGGGCAACCAGTTCACCAACCGCTGACCGCTAAACCCCACCGCCACCCCGGCCAGGAGCGCGAGTGTCTACCCTCCGCAACGTCTTCAAGATCCCGGAGCTGCGCAACAAGCTCCTTTTCACCCTCTTCGTGGTGGCGATCTACCGGTTCGGTTCCCACGTTCCGGTCCCGGGCATCAACCTCGGGATCATCAAGGACCTGGAGCTGAGGGCAGAGTCGGGCGGCGTGCTCGGCCTCCTCTCCACCTTCTCGGGTGGGGCCATCACCCAGTTCGCCATCTTCGCATTGGGGATCATGCCGTACATCACGGCGTCGATCATCATGCAGATCTTGGGGGTGGTAATCCCCAAACTCGAGCAGTGGCAGGAACAAGGGGCGGTCGGGCAACGCAAGATCACCCAGTGGACCCGCTATGTGGGTGTGGCCATCGCCCTTCTCCAGGGAACCGGCATCACCTATCTGTTCCACACCGGAGGCCAGGGCGCCTTCGGTGGCGGCCTTGGGGTGGACCTGTTCGCCGGTAGCTACAACTTCGGCCGTTTCGCCTTGGTGGTGATGACGCTTACCGCCGGCTTCGCCCTCCTCATGTGGCTGGGCGAGGTGATCACCCAGCGCGGTGTCGGCAACGGCATGTCGATCCTGATCTTCGCCTCGGTGGTGAGCCGGCTCCCGGCCAACTTCGGTACCGTCCGCGCCGAGAAGGGCACGGTCGCCATGTTGGGCGTCGTGGCCATGTTCACCGCTCTGTTGGTGGCCATCGTGTTCATCGAACAGGGCGTTCGCCGGATCCCGGTGCAGTTCGCCAAGCGTCAGGTTGGGCGCAAGATGTTCGGCGGCCAGAGCACCTACATCCCGCTCAAGGTCAACGGTGCCGGCGTCATCTCGATCATCTTCGCCAGCTCGGTTCTGTACCTGCCGGTGATGCTGTCTCAGATCCTTCCGGCCAAGGACGACAACTGGGCTGTTGGCGTGCAACGGTGGATCAACGACCACCTGGTGCGCTCTACCTCGCCGTTCTACCTGGCCTTCTACGGCATCCTCATCGTCGCCTTCGCCTACTTCTACACGGCCATCCAGTTCGACCCCCACAAGCAGGCCGACCAGATCCGCAAGCAGGGTGGCTTCATCCCCGGGATCCGCCCCGGCTACCAGACCGAGCGATACCTGGCCAAGATCCTCAGCCGGATCACCCTTCCCGGTGCCCTGTTCGTGGCTGGTATCGCCCTGGTCCCAGCGTTCATCTTGGGCAAGACCATGGGCGACTCCACCGCCGGCCAGTCCCTTGGATTCTTCGGCATCTCGATCCTGATCGCCGTGGGTGTGTCACTCGAGACGGTCAAGCAGATCGACGGTCAACTGATGATGCGCAACTACGAAGGTTTCCTCGACAACTCCAAGAGCCGGGCCAAGGCCAAGACCAAGGCCAAGGCGTCGGCCAAGTAGGTCTCCGATGTCCAACGGAATCCGACTCGTGCTGCTCGGCCGTCAGGGTGCGGGCAAGGGGACCCAGGCCGTGCGCTTGGCCGACCACTACGACGTACCGCACATCTCCACCGGAGACATGCTTCGCGCTGCCGTCAAGGACGGGACGGAGTTCGGTCTCAAGGCGAAGGCAGTGATGGACGCCGGCGGTCTCGTATCCGACGAGATCATGGTCGGAGTGGTCCACGAACGTCTCCATCAGGCTGATGCCACGTCCCGGGGATACATCCTCGACGGCTTCCCTCGCACCGAGGCTCAGGCCCGAGCCTTGGCCGAGATCACTGCCGACGGCCCGCTCGAGGTGGTCCTGAACCTGGAGGTGCCCGAGGCCGTAGTGGTCGAGCGGATCACCAAGCGACGGGTTTGTCGGTCCTGTGGGCGGATCTACTCGGTGGATTCGCCGCCGGCCAGGGACTGGATCTGTGACACCGACGGTGGTGATGTCGTGCAGCGAGACGACGACACCGAGGACGCCGTACGCAAGCGTCTGGAGCTCTACGCGGCCGAGACCCTCCCGCTGGTCGCCTTCTACTCAGAAGCGGGCCAACTGGTTGACGTAGACGGGCTGGGCTCGGCCGACGAGGTCTTCGACCGTGTGGTCGAGGGCATCAGCGCCCGACGCGCCGGCTGACCACCGGTGTTGTTCGCTCGGGCGGCCGCGGTCCGCACCCCGGCTGAGATCGCGGTCATGCGACGAGCTGGCCAGGTCGTGGCCGAGATGCACCGCCAGATCCGCGCCGCCATCGCGCCAGGGATCTCCACCGGTGCTCTCGACCGGATCGGTCGTGACGTGCTGCGCGACGCCGGTGCCGAATCCAACTTTCTCGGCTACCACGGCTACCCGGCGGTGATCTGTGCCTCGCCCAACTCGATGGTCGTTCACGGCATCCCCTCAGATGACGTCGTACTGAGAGACGGAGACATCATCTCGATCGACTGCGGTGCCGTGGTCGATGGTTGGCACGGGGATGCCGCCTTCACCGCTGCGGTGGGTGAGGTGGCACCCGAGGCACTGCGTCTCATCGAGGTGGCCGAGAATTCGCTCGACGCGGCCATAGCGGTGATGGTGGCCGGCAACCACCTCGGCGACATCGGACATGCCGTCGAGTCGGTGGCCCGCTCTGGGGGCATGGCCGTGGTCGAGGGGTACACCGGACATGCCATCGGCCGGGCCATGCACGAGTCTCCGAACGTGCCCAACGTGGGCCGCCGCCGCACCGGGCCCCGTCTGCGGGTGGGCAACGTGTTGGCAATCGAGCCGATGCTGGTGCTGGGCGATCCGGCCACCGATGTCTTGGATGACGACTGGAGCGTGGTCAGCGTCGATGGTTCGTGGGCCGCTCACGTAGAACACACCATCGCCATCACCGAGGATGGCCCCGAGGTGTTGACCCGACCATGACCATGCGCAGACATCCTCTGACCTGCTCCGTTGCCATGGCTGAAGCCATGTGTCACATTCAGCCTCAGGGTGCCGACATCGGCACGGTCGACGTGCTAGGGGCGGACTTGGAGCGGTGGGCGGGTCGCGTTAGCATGTCTTTTCGGCCCGTCGTGCCCTTGCGCCCTTGGCGCGCGTTCGGTCCGTACCGTACCCGGTCTCAACAGGAGATCCTCCCCTGCCCAAGCCCAAGGAAGACGCCATCGTCCTCGAAGGCACCGTGCTCGAGGCGCAGAAGAACGCCATGTTCCGCGTGGAACTCGAGAACGGCCACGAGGTGCTGGCTCACATCTCCGGAAAGATGCGCATGCACTACATCCGCATCCTGCCGGGAGACAGGGTCCAGGTGGAGCTGACCCCCTATGACCTCTCCCGCGGTCGGATCACCTACCGCTACAAGTAGCCGGCCGCTCTTCCGCAGCCGGTAGACCACCACACCGAAGGCACCATGAAGGTCCAACCCAGCGTCAAACCAATCTGTGAGCACTGCAAGGTGATCCGCCGTCACGGTCGGGTCCACGTCATCTGCTCGTCCAACCCGCGTCACAAGCAGAGGCAGGGCTAACACCATGGCACGCATCGCCGGCGTCGACATTCCCCGCGAGAAGCGGCTCGTCATCTCCCTCACCTACGTGTTCGGCATCGGCCGCAGCACGGCCGAGAAGATCTGCGAGGCCACCGGGATCAGCGAGAGCACCCGGACCCGAGATCTCACCGATGAGGAGATCAACAAGATCCGCGCCTACATCGACCAGAACCTCAAGGTCGAAGGTGATCTCAAGCGCGAGGTCCAGCAGGACATCAAGCGCAAGATGGAGATCGGTTCCTACCAGGGCCTGCGCCACCGCAAGGGCCTGCCCGTGCGAGGACAGCGCACCCACACCAATGCCCGGACCCGCAAGGGCCCGAAGAAGACGGTCGCCGGTAAGAAGAAGGTTCGCAAGTAATGGCCAAGCCCAAGCCCGGGGGTCGTCGTCCCCGCAAGCGCGAGCGCAAGAACGTCACCTACGGGGTGGCGCACATCAAGAGCTCGTTCAACAACACCATCGTGTCCATCACCGACCAATCCGGCAACGTTCTCTCGTGGGCGTCGGCTGGCAACGTCGGCTTCAAGGGCTCCCGCAAGTCCACGCCGTACGCGGCGCAGATGGCCGCCGAGAAGGCAGCCCGCGGTGCCATGGAGCACGGCGTGCGCAAGGTAGACGTGTTGGTCAAGGGCCCGGGTTCGGGTCGTGAGACCGCAATCCGGTCCATCCAGAACACCGGCATCGAGGTCACCGGCATCAAAGACGTGACCCCAATGCCCCACAACGGCTGCCGCCCCCCCAAGCGGCGCCGGATCTGACGGAGGTCGAAATGGCTCGCTACACCGGCCCCAAGGTCAAGATCTCGCGCCGCCTCGGCGTCAACATCTACGAGAACGAGAAGGGTTCCAAGGCGCTCAACAAGCGTCCCTACCCTCCGGGTGAGCACGGCCGTAGCCGTCGCCGCCAGCCCTCCGAGTACCTCCTCCAGCTTCAGGAGAAGCAGAAGGCCAAGTACATCTACGGGGTTCTCGAGCGTCCGTTCTCCAACCTGTACAAGGAAGCCAGCCGCCAGAAGGGCGTGACCGGCGAGAACCTGCTCCGCATGCTCGAGCAGCGACTGGACAACATCGTGTTCCGCGCCGGTTGGGCGGCCACTCGGCCCCAGGCCCGCCAGTTCGTGGGCCACGGCATGGTCAACGTGAACGGCCGCCGGGTGGACATCCCCAGCTACCGCGTCCGCAAGGGAGATGTCATCTCACTGCGGGACAAGTCCCGGCAGATGATCGTGATCCGCCACAACCTCGACACCCTCGACCGGATCAAGCCGTCGTGGATCGAGGTCGGCGACGACGGGTTCCAGGTCACGGTGCGTGAACTGCCCACCCGCGATCAGATCGACGTGCCCGTGCGCGAACAGCTCATCGTCGAGCTGTACTCCAAGTAACCGCCCGCCGAAACCCCCTGAGGAAGGCTTCACATGCTGGTCATTCAGCGTCCCACGGTCGAGCCCGTCGGCGAGGAGGAGAACAACCGTCAGCGTTTTTCGGTCAGCCCGCTCGAGCCCGGCTTCGGCCACACGCTCGGCAACTCGCTGCGCCGCACGCTGCTGTCGTCGATTCCCGGCGCCGCCATCACCAAGGTCCGGTTCGACGACGCTCTGCACGAGTTCGGCACGATCACCGGGGTCACAGAAGATGTCACCGACATCATCTTGAACCTCAAGGATCTGGTGCTCACGTCCGCCTCCGACGAGCCGGTCACCTTGCGCATCGACCTGCGCGGCCCGGCTGACGTCACTGGAGCAGACATCCAGACCACCTCCGACATCGAGGTGCTCAACACCGGTCAGCACCTGGCCACGCTCAACGAGAAGGGCCGTCTCGCTCTCGACCTCACCGTCGAGCGCGGCCGCGGCTACCTGTCGGCCGATCGTGACAAGGGCTCCAACACCATCGGGGAGATCCCGGTGGACGCCATCTTCTCGCCGGTGCGGCGTGTCACCTTCCAGGTGGAGCCCACCCGTGTCGAGATGGACACCAACTACGACCGCCTCATCCTCGACGTCGAGACCGACGGCTCCATCGCTCCCCGCGACGCCCTGGCCTCGGCCGGCGACACCTTGGCCAAGCTGGTCACCCTGGTTGCCGAGATGAGCGACGAACCGCCCACCCTCGAACTTGGTGAGACCAGCGCAGCCATGGCTGCCTCGCCCGAGCTCGAGACCCCCATCGAAGACCTCGATCTCTCCGAGCGTCCCCGCAACTGCCTCAAGCGCGCCCAGGTGAACACCGTCGGTGAGCTGCTGCGCAAGAGCGAGGATGATCTGCTGGCCATCACCAACTTCGGCCAGAAGTCCCTCGACGAGGTCATCGAGAAGCTGAACGAGCGGGGCCTGGCGCTCCGCGGGATGGAGTGACATGCCAGCCACCCCGAAGAAGGGCCGCCGTTTCGGCGGAGACTCGGCGCACCAGCGCCTGATGATGGCCAACCTGGTGTCTTCGCTGATCGCAGCCGAGGGCATCGTGACCACCGAGGCCAAGGCCAAGGCGCTGCGCCCGGTGGCCGAGAAGATGATCACCAAGGCCAAGAAGGGCGGCCTGCACAACCACCGCCAGGTGGTGGCCTACCTGAACGACAAGGAGATCGCGGCCAAGCTGTTCGACGAGGTCGGCCCCCGCTACGCCGACCGCAACGGCGGCTACACCCGCATCCTCAAGCTCGGTCCTCGTCACGGCGACAACGCCCCGATGGCCCGCATCGAACTGGTCTGATCGATAACGGTCCGTCCTGGATGGACAAGAACCTGTCGAAGAGGCCCGCCCCTGGGGCGGGCCTCTTCGCGTGCCTCCTGCCAGCTCCTATGGTCGTGCCATGACCCTGTTCGACCTGCCCGACATCACCGATGCCGAGGACGGGGAACCTGGGCCAGCCGTGGAGGGTGACGGGCCCGAGTCCATTGGGGCTCGGCGCGGTGAGGCGTTGCGGTCTGGGGCGGGTGGACCCGACGGAAGTGGACCGGTGGAGCGGGTCAGGCTGGTGGTCGCCTACGACGGTGCCGGCTTCCACGGCTTCGCCGTCAACCGGGGTGTGCGCACCGTGGGCGGCACACTGGTCGAGGCGCTGGTGAAGATCCTGGGCCACGAGGTCGAGATCACATGTGCGGGTCGTACCGACAAGGGGGTGCACGCCCGCGCTCAAGTGGTGACCTTCGACGCTGCCGCTGGCCGGGTCGATCCGGTGTTGGTCGGCAAGTCGCTGAACGCGTTGTGCGGCCCCGACATCTCGGTCAGCGATGTGTCGGTGGTGCCGTCGGAGTTCGATGCCCGCTTCTCGGCGATCGCTCGGCGATACAGGTACCGGGTGGTGAACCGTGCTGCCCCGGATCCGTTCCGGTCCCGCTACGCCTGGCACGTCGACGAGCCATTGTCTTGGCCGGCCCTGGTGATGGCCTGTGATCCACTCATCGGCGAGCACGACTTCTCGGCGTTCTGTCGAAGGCCCAAGCGCCGTGACGGGGAAGAGGCATCCCTGGTGCGTCGGGTCGTCTATGCCGGATGGGAACGTGTGGATGACGATGAGCTGCGCTTCGAGATCGAGGCCTCGAGCTTCTGTCACCAGATGGTTCGTTCGGTGGTGGGACTCTTGGTGGATGTTGGCCGTGGACGCCGCCGCCCCGGCGAGGTGCTGGAGATAATGCGTTCGCAGGACCGGGCTCGGGTGGGGAACCTGGCCCCACCTCAAGGGCTGACTCTATGGACGGTCCGCTATCCCGGGTGGAACTCGGGCCGGTCCTGAATGACCGTCGAACCGGTCGAGCAGGAGTGACGCCAGTCACACGTCTCGACCCCGGCAAACGTGCTATTTGCCTGCGATCGCTCGAACCTCCTACGCTCGTCCCTCGGCCCTGTGGTCCATCGGCGCTGACCCACTGGGTCGTGCAGCCACCCAGCCCCTCAGAGCCACCCGTCATCACGAGCCAAGGAACGCCCCGCGTGCCCACCTACACCCCCAAAGCCTCCGAGATCACCCGGGACTGGGTGATCATCGACGCCGACGGCCTCGTGCTGGGTCGCCTGGCCACCGAGGTGGCCCGCATCCTGCGCGGCAAGCACAAGCCCACATTCGCTCCGCACATGGACATGGGCGATCACGTCATCATCATCAACGCTGACAAGGTCGTCCTCACGTCCGGCAAGGCGGAGAAGAAGAAGATCTACCGCCACTCCGGCTACCCCGGTGGCATCAAGGAGCAGACCTTCGCGGATCTGCTCGATCGCAAGCCCGAGGAGGCCGTGCGCCGCTCGGTGCGGGGCATGTTGCCCCACAACCGTCTCGGCCGGGCCCAGCTCCGCAAGCTCAAGGTCTACGCCGGCCCCTCCCACCCCCACGCCGCTCAGCAGCCCAAGGTGCTCGAGCTCGACCACGCCCGCCGCAGCGCCTAGGAGCCCTTGCTGTGACCAAGCCCCTCGTGCAATCCACCGGCCGCCGCAAGGAAGCCGTCGCCCGTGCCCGCCTCCGCAACGGCGAAGGCAAGATCACCATCAACGGTCGTGAGGTTGAGGACTTCTTCCCTAACCCCACCCACCGGATGATCCTGTCCGAGCCGCTCCGTCTGACCGAGACCGAGGAAACCTACGACGTCGACGCCACCCTCCACGGTGGCGGCGTCAGTGGTCAGGCCGGCGCCTTGCGCCTGGCCATCGCCCGGGCCCTCATCGAGCTCGATCCCGAGCTGCGCACCCCTCTCAAGCGGGCCGGTTTCCTCACCCGGGACGACCGCAAGAAGGAGTCCAAGAAGTACGGCCTCAAGAAGGCCCGCAAGGCTCCCCAGTACTCCAAGCGTTGATCGGCGGCCGGCTGTTGCCGGCACCGGTACCGACCGCTGGCGTGTGCTCCCCACTACGGTGCGGGGGCCACGCCAGCGGCGCGTCCGGGTCCAGATGTCCGGGTCCCGTCGTGGACCAGGCCAGTTCCTCAGTCCGGCGGCTGGATGCCGCCCCGGTTGCACACGTCGAGGTTCCCTCATGTCGTTGAAGTTCGGTACCGACGGCGTCCGGGGCGTGGCCAACGTCGAGCTCACGCCGGAATTGGCCTTGTTGCTCGGGCGGTCGGCGGCTCGCGTGCTGGGCGGTGAGCGGTGGTGCATCGGCCGCGACACCCGCCGTTCGGGCCCGATGCTGGGAGCCGCGCTGGCCGCGGGCCTGGCTTCGGAGGGTGTGGACGTGATCGATCTCGGTGTGATCCCCACCCCAGGGGTGGCCCACGCATCGGCGGCGCTCGGGTGCCCTGCCGCCATGATCTCGGCGTCGCACAACCCGTTTGGGGACAATGGGATCAAGTTGTTCGCCGCCGGTGGCCGCAAGCTGTCCGATGAGGTCGAGGAAGCCCTGGAGTCGGAGTTGACGGTGCTGGGGGCCGGGGGAGATGCCCATGCCCGCCCGTCGGGCTCGGCTGTCGGTGATCTCGCCACCGATCTCGACAGCTTGGCCAGCTACCACCGTCACCTGACCACCACGGTGCTCGACGGCCGGGATCTGACCGGTTTGAGGGTGGTGGTCGACACCGCCAACGGAGCCGCGTCGCCGCTGGCGCTCGAGGTCTTTTCGAGCCTTGGGGTCGAGGTCACCGCGATCCACGATCAACCCGATGGCGTCAACATCAACGAGGGATGCGGCTCCACCCATCCTGGCGACCTCCAGGCCGCGGTGGTGGCTGCCGGCGCCGATGTCGGACTGGCCTTCGACGGCGACGCCGACCGGGTCCTGGCCGTCGACGCCAACGGAAACCTCGTCGACGGTGACGAGATAATCGGAATATGCGCCGTCGACCGCCACCAGCGAGGGATGCTCGCCCACTCGACGGTAGTGGTGACCGTGATGAGCAACCTCGGGTTCCGTCAGGGGATGGCGGCCAGGGGAATCACGGTGGTCGACACCGCGGTCGGTGACCGCTACGTGCTCGAAGAACTGGATCGGGGCGGGTTCGATCTTGGTGGTGAACAGTCCGGTCATGTCATTTTTCGGGACCTGGCCTCCACCGGCGACGGTCTGTTGACCGGCCTGTGCCTGCTGGACGTGGTCAAGCGGTCCGGACGGGCGCTGCACGAGTTGGCCGTCGACACCATGACCCGTTTGCCCCAGGTGCTGGTGAACGTTCGCACCGATCGACGAGATCCCCGGCTGATCGACAAGGTGGCCCCCGATGTGCGGGCGGCCGAGGCCGAGCTGGGCGACTCGGGCCGGGTGTTGCTGCGGGCCAGCGGCACCGAACCGCTGGTGAGGGTGATGGTCGAGGCTCCCACCGATGAACAGGCCCGTTCGGTGGCCGAGTCGTTGGCTGAGGCCGTTCGTCGGGCTGGATGACGCTCGGACCGAGGCCCTTTGTGGCGCCGCACGGGAACCGGCGACAGCCGGACCATTACCATGGTCCGGTTACCCAAACTGCCTCGGGTTCGCCTGACTCTGGGGCCTTCACCTTGTTTCGAGGATCTCCATGTGCGGCATCATCGCCGTTCTGCGCCGTCGCAGCGATCGTGTCCCTCCGACCACCGCCGAGCTCATCAGCCTGCTCGAGGGTGCAGCAGTCGACATCGGCTCGGCCTCAGACGATGACCTCCTCGGCGTCCTCGACGCGTGGGCCGTTCGGGTGGGAGAGGTCGATCGGATGCTGCGGGGAACCCCCGGGGTGCGGGCCCTGCTGGGTGACCACGGCCTGACCGCAGCGATAGATGAGCAGGTGACGGAGCTCTGGGACCTGCTGGAGCAGCGAGAGGCCCGACTCGACACCGACAGCTTCGGTTCCAAGGCCCTGGAGCAGGTCAACGCTGCGGTCATAAGTCTCAAGGACGCCCTGTGGGCCGTTCAGCGTGATCGCCTCCGGACCGCCCGGGCTGTGGCCGATCTGGCCGGTCCGACCCCGACGCGCGCTGCGATCGAAGCCTTCACCTCGGTGCAGGCCGCGCTGTCGGCGATCGACCGCCTCGAGGTTCGGGGCCGTGACTCGGCTGGGCTGAGCTTGTTGGTGAGGGGGCACGGCCTCGACCTCGATGACCCCACCGTGATGGCGTTGCTGGGATCTCGCAGCACCGATCCGTTGTTCACCGCCGGAGCGGTGCGGGTCACGCCCGAAGGCCACCTGAGCTTCGCCTACAAGGCCGCGGCCGAAATCGGTGAGTTGGGTGACAACACCACGGTGCTGCGTACCGCCATCCGAGACGACGCCCTGTTGGCCGCTGCGCTTCTGGCCGACTCCGCGGAGATGACGGTCCTGGGCCACACCCGGTGGGCGTCCATCGGCATCATCAGCCAGCCCAACGCCCACCCCATGAACTCCGACGAGCAGGGTCTGGCCACAGGTCCGTACGTCACTGCTGCTCTCAACGGCGACGTCGACAACTTCGCTGACCTGAAGGTGTCCGACGGGCTGCGTATCGCGGCCGAGATCACCAGCGATGCCAAGGTGATCCCCACGCTTGTGTCCCGTCGGGTCGCCGCCGGAGATTCTCCGGTGGAGGCGTTCCGCCAGTCGGTCCGCCGCTTCGACGGCTCGGTAGCCATCGCCGCCAACCTGTCGGCGTCGGGTGAACGGATCCAGCTGGCCCTGCGGGGTAGCGGTCAAGCCCTGTACGTCGGGTTGGACGACGACCTGTACGTGGTGGCCTCTGAGCCTTACGGCGTGGTCGAGGACGCCACCCGGTACCTGCGCCTCGACGGCGAGACCCCCGCCGATCCCGATGACCCAGCCGCCACTCGGGGCCAGGTGGTAGAGCTAGACGGTGGCCAGGCCGGAACCGTCGAGGGCATCACCCGCTTCGCCTACGACGGAACGCCACTGCCCGTCGAGGGTAGCGAACTGATCGACCCCGAGGTCACCACCCGAGACATCGATCGCGGCCCCTACCAGCACTTCTTGCTCAAGGAGATCGAAGAGGCGCCCAAGTCGTTCCGCAAGACGCTGCGGGGCAAGATCGTCACCGGTGACGATGGCCTGGCACGCTCTGTCCTCGGTCCCGACACGCTGCCGGATGCTGTTCGGGAAGACCTCCGGTCTGGAGCGATCTCGCGGGTCTTGGTGATCGGTCAAGGTACCGCCGCGGTGGCGGGCCAGAGCCTGGCCCGGACCCTGGCCGCGCAGGTGGCGTCGACTCCGGTTCGGGTTCAGGCGCTGCCGGCCACCGAGCTATCTGGCTTCTCGTTGCGATCGGACATGTCCGACACGTTGATCGTGGCAATAAGCCAATCCGGCACCACCACCGACACCAACCGAACCGTCGACCTGGTCCGCTCCCGTGGTGCTCGGGTGATCGCCATCGTGAACCGTCGATCCAGCGACCTCACCGACAAGAGCGACGGAGTGCTCTACACCTCCGACGGTCGAGACGTGGAGATGAGCGTGGCCTCCACCAAGGCCTTCTACTCCCAGATCGCGGCCGGGTTCCTGCTGGCGTCAGCCGTCGCCCAGGAGGTTCACCTCGACGGGGACGGTGCCGAGGACCGCAGTGACCTGCTGGTCGGCCTGCGCGAGATCCCCGCCCAGATGGAGGCCACCTTGGCCCGTCGACCCGAGATCGCCGAAGCGGCCAGGGAGTTCTGCCCATCCCGGCGGTACTGGGCCATCGTCGGTTCGGGCGCTAACCGGATCGCCGCCGAGGAGATCCGGATCAAGCTGTCCGAGCTCTGCTACAAGGCCATCGCCTCGGATGCCATCGAGGACAAGAAACACATCGATTTGTCGTCAGAGCCGTTGATCCTGGTGTGCGCAGCGGGGCTGATCGGGTCCAACGCCGACGACGTGGCCAAAGAGGTAGCCATCTACCGGGCCCACAAGGCCACCCCGGTGGTGATCGCCACCGAAGACGAAGACCGCTTCAGCGGTGCCCTGCGTGTTCTCACCGTGCCGTCGGTTCGACCGGAGCTGGCCTTCGTGTTGTCCACGGTGGTCGGGCACCTGTTCGGGTACGAGGCTGCCCTAGCCATCGACGCCCAGGCCCTGCCGTTGCGAGAAGCGCGTGGTGCCATAGAAGACGCGGTGTCGGGACCGTTGGGTGACGACGCCGACCGTCTGTTCTCCACCCTTCGCCCGGTGTTCGAACCAATCGCCCAGCGGTTCAACGACGGCCTGCGGTCGGGCGCCTACAACGGACATCTGGAGGCGGGCACTGCGGTTCGGCTGGCTGCCATGTTCCGCTATGCGACGGGGGTCGCCCCGCTGGACGCCTACCAGGTGGAGTTCGGTCGAGTCGGTACTCCGAGCGGTGTGATCGAGGATCTGACTCACGCCCTCACCGGAGCGATCGAGGAACTGACCCGTCCCGTCGATGCCATCAAGCATCAGGCCAAGACGGTGACGGTGGGGATCTCTCGCTCCGACGAGAGCCTGCTCGACGTGGCGCTGGTGGCCGCCGCGCTGAGCGCGGGGGCAGCTCGCGACCGGCTCAGCTACAAGTCGCTGCGCACCCTGGCCGGGCTGGACGCGGTGATCGACGAGGTGGTGGGTTACACCCGCTACCGCATCGAGGGAGACGTGGAGGACGATGCCAGCATCGTGGTGGTGGACCGTGGCGGAATCGCCCGGGACCTGCCGCTACGAACCGAGAAGAGCCCGCTTTTGCGGGGTACCAAGCACCGGGTGGCCACCGAACGGGAGGTGACCGTGGCGGTGGGTCGCAGCGATGGCCGGACCCTGGTGCTGATACCGGAGGTGAAGGGAAATCACTGCACCGGTATCACCTTGCTGCACGCCCGCTTCCACCCGCAGTTGCCCTCGGCTCGCATGCGGTCGGTGCTGGAGTCCTACCGCGGGCGTTACGCCGCGCTCAAGGACGCGGTCACCGAGACCGAACCCACCTTCCGTGATGACCTGTTGGGGGAGTTCCCGCCCATCGAGCTGCTCACCGTCCCAGTGAACGTGTTGGCCGACCGTTGGCGTTCTGGCGATGCCCCCACTCCTCGCTGACCCGTGGTCCTGATCGCGTTGGTGTTCATGGTGGCGGTGGTGATGATCGTGATCGCCTTCGTGAACAACCGGCGCGGGATCTGATCGACGATGGCGGTGATCGGGTGGGGTTTCGATCTGGTCGAGGTAGACCAGATGCGTCGAGCATTGACCCGGACACCATCGTTGGCGATCAGGTTGTTCACCGAGGCAGAACGGGCCTACGCCAACTCCACTCGGGACCCAGCCCAACGACTTGCCGTCAGGTTCGCGGCCAAGGAGGCGGTCATGAAGGCGCTCGGGGTGGGCCTTGGGGCCATCGACTGGCATGACGTGGAGGTGGTGCGGGCCGAGTCCGGGGCCCCGGATCTTGTCATCACTGGGCGCGCCGCCGAGCTTGGTCGGGCGGCCGGCGTGTATCGCTGGCTGTTGACGCTGACCCACACCGCGTCGACTGCGGGAGCCATGGTGGTGGCCGAGGGAGCGACCAGCTGACCAGCCTCCTATAGGTCGAGGTCGCGGGCGTCGGCGGGGACGTCAACTGCGTTCTCGGTCAGTGCGTGGAAGGGCACTATCTCCAACGCTCCCTGGTGGGTGGAGGCCAACACCACAGGCGCCGCCACTCCGTCGTGATAGGCCCTGAGCCAGTTGTGAGCGGTTACGCACCACCGGTCTCCGGGCACAAGCCCGGGGAAGTGGAACTGGGGGACGGGGGTGGACAGGTCGTTGCCGATGGAGCGTTGATGGGCCAAGAACTCCTCGGTCATCACCGCGCAGATGGTGTGGCTACCCAGGTCCCCGGGTCCGGTACTGCAGCAGCCGTCCCGGTAGAAACCGGTGACGGGGTCGGTGCCGCACTCCTCGAGCGGGCCGCCGAGCACGTTCTTTTCGGGATCTGGCTCAGGCATCGGGGCCATCATGGCGCGCCACGGTCGGCGGCGCTGTCAGTCGAAAAGGTCGGGTTCGGTGCGGGCGATGTCTTCCCACAGGGGCTGGAACGACAGCCAGCCGGCGTAGTGGCTGCCGGTCATCTCCCTGGTGTACCGGGCGTCTTCGGGGTCGATCAGGTGCGGTCGTCCGGCGGCCTCGGCCAGCAACTGGGCCTGACAGGACCGCTCCATGGTGATGAACCACCAGGCTGCCTCGTCGACGGTGTGGCCCACCGTGAAGTGCCCGTGGTTGCGATGGATGGCGGCCTTGTGCTCTCCGATGCCCTCGGCCAGAGCCCTTCCCCCGTCCTTCTCGAACACGACCCGACCGCCGCCTTCGTTGACGACCACGTGATCCTCGAAGAACACGCAGGCATCCTGGGTGATGGGATCCAGGGGGCGGCCGAGCGCGGACCAGGCCTTGCCGTGAACCGAGTGGGCGTGGGCGGCAGCCACGATGTCGGGCCTGGCATCGTGCACGGCGGCGTGGATGATGACCGCAGCCAGGTTGACGGGTCGGTCGCCGTGGACCACGGACCCGTCGGGCCCGATCAACAACAGATCCGACACCTTCACGTGACGGAAGTTCATGGCCAGTGGGTTGACCCAGAAATGGTCGGTCAGTTCGGGGTCCCTAGCGGTGATGTGGCCGGCGACTCCTTCGGAGAACCCGAGACGGCCGAAGATGCGCAGGGCCCCGGCCAGACGTTCCTGGCGGTGCCGGCGTTCGGCTTCGATCGAATCGAAGGTGGGTAGGGCAGCGAGACGGGGATGGGTGGGTGCAGGCGTAACGGTCACGGGGCCTCTCCGTGGTGTTCATGGTCGGGGGGTGGGGTGAGGAGGTCTTCAGCGGCTTGGCGGACCTGCCAGTCGCGGTCCTGGAGTGCCCGGTGCAGAGCCGCGTCGACCTCGTCGCCTTCGAACGGAGCCAGGGCGATCACCGCCCGTCGTCGTACCGTGGCCTTGTCTGTGGTGGCGGCCAGGATGGCCTGAAGTCCAGCCGGGTCACCGATGGAGCCGAGGGCGGCCACCGCCGACTCGCGCACCAGGGCGTCTTCGGCGTGGCGGGCCAGGTCGGCAAGGGCCGATACCGACCCCGGCTCGGGGTCGTGTAGTTCGCCCAGGGCCCACGCCACCACCTCTACGACGGTGGGGTCGGGGTCTTTCAGCAGGCGGACCAGACCGACGTCCGCGGCCACGCCCGCTCCACCCAGTTCGGCCACCAGTTCCGCGGCCCGGGACCGAACCAACGGTGACGGGTCGTCGAGCGCCTTGTCGAGGTCTACGCCGGTGAGGTGATGGCAACGGTTCAAGGCGCCCAGCGCGGTGGAGCGCACCGAATCGTCGACGTCGTGGAGCAACTCCCGGGCCGTTTCGTGATCTCCGCGGTGGCCGGCCACCGCCGCGGTACGACGACGGTGGGCCACCTCGGATTCGGGTAGGTGGGGGCTGGGCGTTGCGGTCAAGGGGTGCCCTCGGGCCGGAAACAGGCCCGTTCATCGTACCGAGGTCGCTGTCGGCTCGGGTCGCCGGCCGAGCCTGGCGACGAGGTCTTCGCCAGGGTGGCCCCTACGCTGGTCGACCGTGTCGTTGCTCCGGTCCTTTCGCTTCACCTGGTTGTGGTGGGTCGTGGGCCCGGCGGTGGCGGCTCTCACCGTGATGGTCATCACCTTGGCCGTCCGTCCGGTGCCCTACTACACGTTGTCACCGGGCTCGGCGTGGTCGGTGGAGCCGCTGGTGTCGATCACTTCGGCTCCCGACGGACCCGATCTCCACGACGAAGAGGTCACCGAGGACTTGTTCTTCCTCACCGTGTCGGTCCGCCAGCCCTTCGGAGCCGAGGTCATCTGGGCTCTGACCGACGACCGTATCGACGTACTCCAACAGGACCTCGTAGACGGGACCCAAACCCGCGAGGAGAACCGCCGTTTCAACCGGGCCCTGATGACCAGCGCCAAGGACAAGGCGGCCAAGGTGGCCATAGAGCGAGCTGGCATGGACGTGGGGGTCAGCACCACCGGCGCAGTGGTCATGGACGTCGGGCCGGAGTATCCGGCGGCCGAGGTGCTCACCCCCGGTGACACGATCGTCGGGGCCGACGGCCGGTCGGTGAAGTCCGGTCAGGACCTCGTCGATGTGATCGCCACCCACGAACCGGGCGAGGAGGTCGCTCTGGAAGTCGAACCCTTGGGGTCGACCCAGAGGCATGCGGTGAAGGCCAAGCTGGTCGCCCGTCCCGATGACGGGTCTCGCCCGATGTTGGGTGTCAGCCTGGAGAGCCGGCCCTCATACGACTTCCCGGTGAACGTGGAGATCGATGCCGGTGATGTGGGTGGACCGTCCGCGGGCTTGGCCTTCGCCCTGGCCATCTTGGACCGGCTGACGCCGGGCCAGCTCACCGGCGGAGCCCGAGTGGCGGTCACCGGCACCATGGAGTTGGACGGCACCGTCGGCCGGGTGGGCGGGGTGCGGCAGAAGCTGGAGGCCGCGGTCACAGCGGGAGCACGGATGATGCTGGTTCCGGTGGAGGAGGTGGCCGAGGCCAGTGAGGCAGCTGACGGGCGGATCGCGGTAAGGGGAGTGGCCACATTCGACGAGGCACTCGACATGATGGTCGAGCTGGGTGGAGATCCGGTGCCGGCCGCTGCGGCCAGCTGATCTCCTGGGGGGTTCCCCGATCCGCGACCGGCCCGGTCGTACCATCGGTGGTGATGCCTGCTGATCCGCCTGACCGCCCTGTCTTCGAACCTGACGCCGTAGCCGGTAAGTCCTTCACCCAGGCCCGGCGGGGTTACGAACCCGACGAGGTCCGGGCCTTCTTGCTGTCGGTGGCCTCTCAGATCCGTGACGCCAAGCTTCGTTACGAGGACATGGAGCGTCGCCTCGTAGAGGTCGAGCGTCGGGCCGCTGACCCCAAGGACCTGGACGAGACCGCGGTCACCCAGCTGCTGGGCGAGGAGACGGCGCGGGTGCTCGAGACGGCTCGCAACGCGGCCGCAGACATCCGCAATCGGGCCGAAGAGGCAGCGGCCAGTCGCGAGCAGGAGATCGCCGAGCGTGATCGGCTGACCCGTGAAGCGGCCGACCGCTACTCCGAACAGGTGCGTTCCGCGGCCGACGAGGCCGATCGCCGTTTGCGAGCCGATGCCGAGCGCTACGCCGAGGAGACCCGGGTTTCGGCCGAGACCGAGACCGCGGCGCAGCGCACCGCCGCCGACGAGTACGACCAGCGCATCAGGACCAGCGCCGATGCCGAGGTGGCCGAGCTTCGGGCGGTGGCCGCCGCCGAGGTGGAACGACTGCGGGCAGAGGCGGCATCGGTGCTCACCGAGCGCACGGCCGAAGCCGAGACGGCGGCGTCGGCCATCCTCGGGGAAGCCGATGGCTACAACACGCGGGTGCGGGCTGACGCAGACCGCTACAGCGAAGCCACCAGGGCAGCGGCCGACAGCTACCGCACCGACTCACAGGCCGCAGCCGATGCCGTCAAGGCCGAGGCGGCCGTGGAGGTAGAGCGCCTGTTGAGCGAAGCCACCGATGAGGCTCGCCGCATTCGCGAAGACGCGGTGACCGCGGCCGAGGCGCGGGCGGTTGCGGCCGACGCAGAGGCCGAGACAGTGGTGCAGGCGGCCAAAGACCAGGGCCGGACCATGGTGGAAGAGGCCCGGGGCTACCGCGAGCGGGTGATCGCCGATCTGGCTGACCGTAGGCGTAGCGCCCGGTCTCAGCTCGAGGATCTGGCGGCAACCCGCGACTCGTTGGCGGTGGCCCTGTCTGACGTAGAGGCCCAACTGGCAGCCTCGCGACGGCTGGTCGGAGACACCACCATCGACCTGTCTCTTCTAGGTGATGTGGCCACCGATCGGGCCGTGCTGGAAGCCTCTGACCCGGTGGACGACGCCGAACCCGGCCGGCCCGTGCCGGCCGAAGAGCCAAGGCCGTCGGTTGCCGATGCCGATGCCGATGCCGATGCCGATGCCGATGCCGATGCTGATGCCACCGTCTCGATGGAGCCGGAGCCAGAGCCGGAGCCGGACGTCGACGCTACGGAGTTGGCCGATGAGGTGACCTCGGCCGGGCCCGAGGTCGTGCTGGGAGATACTGATTCAGACGCTGGCGAGCTTGTCGATGCCGGGCCCGAGGCCGTTCCGGAGGTGGAAGACGTCCCGGATCGGGTGGCCAGTTCGGTCCCAAGCACCGAGGTCGTGCCCGGTCCCGAGATCGACCTCCCCGAGTCTCTCCCTGAGGCCCTTCCTGAGAACCTGGTGGAGGATCTCCCTGAGACGCTGCCGGAACCACTGCCCGAGGCCGACCTGTCAGATCCTGGCCTGCCCGAGGCGTTGCCAGAGGTCCTGCCCGAGCCCCTTGTCGAGGAGCTCGTGGTCGGCGACGACTCGTCGGCGGGCGATGAGTCCGAGGTGACAGAGACCGAGGACGGCGAGGTCCAGACCGTTGATCGTGAAGGTCGGATCGATGCTCTGTTTGCCCGCATCCGTGCTGACCGTATTGACGAGGACGACCCCGACAACCACTCGGACACCGAAACCACCGCCAACGGCACCGAGGTCACTGCCGACTACCCGGGCTCAGAGGGTGGGGACGGTGACGACTCGACCAGCCCCCACGCCTCCGTCGATCCCGCCGCAACCGCCGAACCCGTCGATGGCTCAGTTAGTGGCTCGGCCGAAGTCTCAGGCGGTGATGCCGACCTGCTCGACCGGCGCGATGCCGCGCTCCAGGAGGTGGAGCGACAGTTGGCCCGTCGCCTCAAGCGGGTACTGGCCGATGAACAGAACGAGACGCTCGACCTGCTGCGTCGGACCAAGGGCGAGCCTTCCGCAGACGAGGTGCTTCCCGCCGACGCCGACCATCACGAGCGTTACCGCGCCGCCGCCCTCGAAGACCTAGCCGCAGCAGAGCGGGTGGGAGCCGGGTTCTTCGGTGAGGAGCCGCAGCGTCGAGCCGACGTGTTCGATCTGGCTGGTGACGTCTCTGCCGAGATCCTCCGCCAGATAAGAGGTCAGCTCGAGAGGGCATTTGCCGATGGGGGAGACGACTACGAGGTCGGTGAGCGGATCCGAGCCTGCTATCGAGAGTGGAAGACCCAGCGAATCGCCGACACGTCGCGCCACTTCGTGATGGTCGCCTTCGCCCGGGGGGTGGCCGAGGCGGCCCCCGACGACACCGAGTTCCGTTGGCTGCTGGATGACGGCGACCAACCGTGCCCCGACTGCGATGACAATCGCCTGGGTGGCGCGGTCCGCAAGGGCTCGCCGTTTCCCACCGGGGACCTGTGCCCGCCGGCCCATCCGGGCTGTCGGTGCCTCGCCGTGCCGGTGTGACTCGGGCTGCATCGAGGTGGGAGTGGGGGGCCAACTCGTGGAGGCGTGGGACCGACCCGCGGTGAGGGCAGCCCGGAGCTGATCCAGGTTCGGGTCGATTCTGGGAATCGAAGTTTCTCGGTGCAAGCTCGCCGGCGCCGTGCCCGTCGCGATCACTGCCGCACGGGGCATCGGTAGGATCTGCGGCCGTGCCCGGAGACCCCGACCAGCCCGACCGGCCCGAACCGCGACGTCGACATCGGGATTCGTTGGCGGCCCGTCGACGGCGGGCAGCGCGACGCCGGACGGCACTGTTCGTGGTGCCTTCGATCGTGCTGGTCCTGTTGGTGTCGCTGCGGGGGATAGCCGCGTTCTACACCGACAAGTTGTGGTTCGAGTCGCTCGGCCTGGAGACGGTGTGGGGTACGGCCCTCGGCACCCGGATCTCGTTGGGGCTGCTGGGTGCAGGGGTGTTCTTCGGCCTGTGCTGGGCCAACATGGTGATCGCCGAGCGACTGGGACCCGTGTTCAGGCCGGTCGCTCCCGCCGATGACCTGATCGAGCGATACCACGACCTGGTGGGTTCACGAACGACTCATGTCCGCCTGGCCTTGGCGGTGATGTTGTCGGTGGTGTTCGGGGCCAGCCTGGCCGCCAACTGGAACGAGTGGCTGCTGTTTCGGAACCGGGTCGACTTCGGCCAGAGCGACGCCACCTTCGGTGTCGACGTCGCCTTCTACATGTTCCAGCTTCCGTTCATCACCGCGGCGCTGTCCTGGTTCTTCTCGGTTCTGATCGTGGTCTTGTTCACGTCGTTGTTGGTGCACATCGTCAACGGCGGCATCCGGCTGCACGTCCCCACCGATCGCAGCTCCCCCCAGGTGAAGGCCCACGTGTCGGTCCTGTTGGCCATGTTGGCTCTGACCCAGGCCATGCGCTACTGGGTGGGCCGCTACCAGCTCACGTTCTCCACTCGGGGAACGGTGGATGGGGCCACCTACACCGCGTCGAACGTGGAACTGCGTTCCACCTACCTGCTGGTGATGATCGCCTTGTTCGCCTGTGGTCTGCTCATCGCCAACATCTGGCGACGAGGCTGGACGTTGCCGGTGATGGCGGTGGGCCTGTGGATGTTCGTGGCGGCCGTGGCTGGTGGGATTGTGCCTGCGTTCGTGCAGCGGTTCCGGGTCGAGCCTTCGGAGTCGTCGATGGAGGCGCCCTACCTGCGCCACAACATCGACGCCACCCGGATGGCCTATGGCCTGGACGTGCAGACCGAGACCTTCAAGTGGGACGGGAAGCTCGACGCTGCCACCCTCGGAGAGGAGGTGGAGACCCTCCAGAATGTTCGGCTGTGGGACCCGGCCATCATCAAGTCGAGCTTCGAACGGCAACAGCAGCTCAAGGGCTTTTATGAGATCAACGACGTCGACGTCGACCGCTACGAGGTGGATGGTCGTACCACACCGGTGATGGTGTCGGCTCGGGACCTCGACACCGCTGGCGTTCAGCAGTCGTCGTGGGAGGCCACGCACTTGGCCTTCACCCACGGCTACGGGGTGGTGGCGGCCAAGGCCAACGACCGCACAACCAGCGGCGACCCCGACCTGGTGGTGAGCGACATACCGGTGTCGACCACCGGCGGCATGCCCGAGGTGGAGGAGCCCGGCATCTACTTCGGTGAGGACAAGACCGGTTACGTCATCGTCGACACCGACCGCAGTGAGATCGACTACCAAGACGCCGCCAACCAGTCTGTCACCACCACCTACCGCGGTAATGACGGGGTGCGGGTCGGAGACGGTTTGGCCGGTTTCGTGCGCCGGGCCGCGTTCGCCCTGCGCTTCGGCGACGTAAACCCGTTGGTGTCGGGCAATATCGGCGCCGATTCCAGGGTGTTGATCGAACGGGACATCTCCGGACGGTTGCAGGCGGTGGCCCCGTTCCTGGCCTATGACCACGACCCCTACGTGGTGGTGACCGACGGGTCGGTGAAGTACGTGGTCGACGCCTACACCACGTCGTCGCACTTCCCCAACGCACAGCGGGCCGATACCGGTGGGCTCGGCGCCACCAGCGGCCTCCGGGGCCGATCCTTCAACTACGTGCGCAACTCGGTGAAGGCCGTGGTGGACGCCTATGACGGCACCATCACCTTGTACGTGGTCGACGACACTGACCCCCTCATCAAGGCCTATCGCAAGGCCTTCCCCGACCTTTTCACCGACGGCGACCAGGTGCCGGCCGACCTGCGGGGCCACTTCCGCTACCCCGAGGACCTATTCACCGTCCAGACCCAGATGTGGTCCAAGTACCACGTCACCGACGCCGACAGCTTCTACAACGGCAACTCGGAATGGGCGATCCCGCCTGAGCCCGGCGGTAAGCGGGTGAGCGGGGACCAGACCACCGCGGTGGGTGCCGACGGGCAGCCCATCACCAGCGGCAGCCGCTATGAGTCCAAGTACCAGATGCTGAAACTGCCCGGTGACGAGCGGGCATCGTTCGTCCTGCTTCGGCCGTTCGTGGGGGCGTCGCGGGGCGGGGGAGGCCAGAACCTTCTCACCGCATTCATGGTGGCCAGCAGTGACCCCGACTCCTACGGCCAGCTCCGATCGTTCGTAATGCCGGGCGGAAAGCTGCCCGAAGGGCCGATTACCGCGGCCGACAACATCCAGGCCGACGAGGACGTGGCTGCCCAACGCCGCACCCTGTGCCAAGGTCAGTCGACGTGCACGATGGCCACGCCATCGATCGTGCCGATCGGCACCTCGATCCTGTACGTGCAGTCGTTCTTCGTGTCGGGCACCGAACTGGGGGCATCTAAGCTGCAACAGGTGATCGTGAGCTACCAGTCTGCCGAGGAGACCCGCATAGAGGTGGGTGACACCCTGCGGGGGGCGTTGGTGAAGCTGTTCGGTGACGACGTGCCCGAGGCCATCGAGAGCACGCCGCTCACCGATCCGGTGGTGGTGGACCTCGACGACGAAAGCTCAGACCCCTCCCAGGCAGGCGGGACGACGACGACGACCGAGCCAGGAGGCTCCTCGTCCACCACCCCTGGAGCGGGATCCGATGACGATCAACGGCTGGCGTCATTGATCGAGGACCTGGAGGAAGCCTTCGCTGCGGCCGATGCTGCCGCTCGTCGCGGCGACATGGTGGCCCATGCCGAAGCGATCCAGCGGGCCCGAACGATCTCGGCCGCGCTGGCATCCCTGGCCCCGGGTCCGACGGGGGAGGGGGCGAGGGGCGAAGGACCCGTGGCTGGTCCCGGCGACGGCCCAGGTGGTTCAACCACAACGACGACTACCGGAGCCTGACCCGAGACCGACCCGCCAGAGGCGTTGGGTGTTCGGCGTTGGTGCTGGCGCTGCCTCAGAGGTCGATGAACTCAGAGGTCGATGAACTCAGAGGTCGATGACGGTGCGGACCCCGGTGCCGGTGCGAAGGTCATCGAGGGCCAGGTTGATGTCTTCGAGCGGCCGGCGGGCGGTGACCAGAGCGGCCAGGTCGAGACGACCGGCCTGGGCGAGGTCAACCAGGCGGGGGATGTCCCGCAGTGCGTTGGAGCTCCCGAGAAGACAGCCCGTGAGCTTCTTCCCTCCCACGGCGAGCACGGCGGGCAGCGGGTAGGTGAGTGGATCATCTAGGCCGGGGACCCCGACCATCACGGTGGTGCCGCCCTTGCGGGTGGCGTCGAGACCGGTGACCACAAGACTGGATCGGCCGGCGGCATCGAAGGCCCAGTCCACGCCGATGCCATGGGGTGACAGGTCATGGGCGGCAGTGACGAGATCGTCGTCGGCGGGGTCGAGCGCGTGGGTGGCACCAAGGTCGAGGGCCCGCTGACGACGTTCGGCCACCGGATCGCTCACGATGATCTGGGTGGCGCCGGCCAGTCGGGCCCCCTGCACCACGCTCAGGCCGACCCCGCCCAGTCCCATGACCAGAACGCTGTCTCCTTCACTGACCCCGGCGGTGTTGATCACGGCGCCGACTCCGGTCTGGACCCCGCACCCGATGAGACACGCCAGGTCGAGCGGGAAGCCCTCGGGCACCTTCACGGCTCCGGCTTCTTGGATGATGACCTGCTCGGCGAAGGCCGCCACCGCCATGCCTCGGTACACCGTGTCACCGCCCCGGGACAGCCGGGTGCCGCCGTCAGGGTGGGACGCGGTGAGGAGCGCATCTGAGTTGGCGCACAACGACCACTCGCCCCGCACACACCAGGGGCAGGTCCCACACGGGGCGCAAGGGGTGAGGACGACGTGGTCACCCACGACCAGTGACGTGACACCAGGCCCAACGGCTTCGACCACCCCGGCCGCCTCGTGACCGAGGATGATCGGGAGGAGACCGGGGAAGGTGCCGTCCACAATGCTCAGGTCGCTGTGGCAGACACCGCAGTGGACGACTTTCACCGCCACCTCTCCGTGACGCGGTTCTTCGATGTCCACATCGGGGTGAACCACGAGGGGAGCACCAACCTGTTCCAGTATCGCTGCTCGCATTCGGGAAGCACCTCCTGTGCATCAGCCCCACACCGGGCCCGGGCAACCGACCTACGTTGTAGTGCCTGGTGAGGAGCTGCGGATCCCATCCGGGTTGGAGTGGGCTGGTCGACGGCGATAGAGTCAGCTCCACGCCGCGGGGTGGAGCAGTCTGGTAGCTCGTCGGGCTCATAACCCGAAGGTCGCAGGTTCAAATCCTGCCCCCGCCACCAACTTCGGTTCGAAAGCCCAGGTCGTTGACCTGGGCTTTCGCCGTGTTCGGGGTGTTCCTCCGGGTTGCCGAGGTGTTCCCCCGGCAGTTCCCCCGGGCCTGACTTCTACACCGATTTCTACACCGCGGGTTGGGACGCGTTGTGACGGGCTGGTCCAGGACGTCACGCAACGGCACGGCCACCTGGCCGCGTCCGATGGCCTTGGCGGTGCCTCGGCGCCTGGTGGGGCAGGCTCGAGCAGTCGACTCTCGACGTTCGGGTTCGCCCTCGGTATGGTGGCCTTTGGCAGCGCCCTATGCCCGTCGGACGTCTCGGGATACGGCCTTGATCCGCTGCGTGGCGTCCCTTTCGTCGGAATCGACTCGAAAGGGACCGCACCATGCGCGGAGGCATCCAGAAGAAGGGCAACTACTACTACGCCGTCGTCTACGACGGCATCGATCCGGGGACCGGCAGGAAGCGCCGGTCCTGGATCCCGGCGGGGACCAGGCGCAGCGACGCCGAGAAGGTTCTCGCCGCGGAGATCAAGCGTCGCCACGACGGCGAACCGATCCCGACCGAGAAGCTCAGCCTCGGTCAGTACCTGGTCGACCGGTGGCTGCCGATCCAGAAGTCGCGGGTGCGGACCAGCACCTACGACGCCTATCGCCGCAACATCGACCTGCACGTGCTGCCGGCGTTGGGTCGTCGCCCGCTCGAGAAGCTGAACGCCGAGGACCTCGACCTGTTCTACGCGACGCTGCTGACCGAAGGCCGCAAGAAGCCGACGGGCACCAAGGGCAAGTCGGCGAAGGCCAAGGTCGGAACCGGCGACGGTCCGACGGGGTTGGCACCCAAGACCGTGCGCAACATCCACATGATGTTGAACAAGGCGATGTCGGATGCGCAGCGCAAGGGCCTCGTGGTGCGCAACGTCGTGCCCCTCGCCGATGCGCCGACGTTGAAGAGCCGCCAGGAGGGCGACATCAAGGCGTGGGAGATCGACCAGCTCCGGACGTTCCTCGACGCTGTCCGCGGCCACCGGCTTCACCCCGCGTTCCACCTCGCGGCCTACACCGGGATGCGTCGTGGTGAGGTACTCGGTCTGCGGTGGTGCGACCTGGACCTGGAGGCGCACCGCCTCTCGGTGCGCCAGGCCCTGGTGTCGGTCGCCTACGACGTCGAGATCTCCGACGTGAAGACCGGAACTGGTCGCCGCACGATCGATCTCGATCGAACGACCGTCGACGTGTTGAAGGCTTGGAAGATCGAGCGCGCCGAGGAGAAGGGTGGCGTCGAGCCCAAGGGTGACGAGCTGGTGTTCGTGAAGCCGGACGGGTCGTGGGTCCACCCGCACTCGTTCAGTCAGGTGCTCGACCGCAAGGTCGCCAAGCTCGACGTGCCCACGATCTCGCTGCACGACCTTCGCCATACCCACGCCACCCTGCTACTCAAGGCGCGTGTGCCCGTGAAGGTGGTCAGCGAGCGGCTCGGTCACGCCAACGTCGCGTTCACCATGGCGGTGTACCAGCACGTCCTGCCGGGGATGCAGGCCGAGGCCGCGTCCACCTTCGAGGACCTCCTCGGCGGCGCCATCAACTGGAACGACTATGTGACCGGCCAGGCGCCCGAGTCGACGGAGCCGTCGGTGCAGACCGACGAGTCCGAGCAGACCGAGGAACCCAGCGATGAGTAGCCGCGACGGCGTGGTGACTGCCTCGGCGATGACGCCTGCCGCGACGGCTGAGGTCGCAGCTGAGGCGCTCCGCACGCTCAACCACCTCACCCTCATGGCACCGTCGTGCCGGACTCCGGGCTGGGAGGATGTGGGCGACATCTACCGGCTGCTCGGGGAGCTCCGCGTCATCGCGGACCGGCTGCCGCAGGTTTGCGATCAGATCGTGTCAGGCCTCCAGCGGCTCGGCGATCGACGTGAGTGGTCCACCGACGATGGCACGACCGTCCACCCCGACGAGGTGGTCAGCATCGCGGTGGAAGAGCTCCAGCTCGCGAGCTGTGTGGCCGAGGACCTCGGCCGGAACGTCCAACGGGCGCATTGCGCCGTCGCTCACCTGTACCAGTAGGACGACGAAGGGGGTCGGGCGCCGATGGGGCGTCCGACCCCCTTGTCGCGTTCACCGGTCCACGTGCTCGTGGGCGACGGAGAAGGATGGTGCGATGAACTATTTCGACGACAACGACGACAGCCCCGCGGCCGACCTATGGGGCGAGCGGGTGAACAGCTACATCGACGGGCAGGAGGGAGTCGAGGCGCTGCGAACTCGTGTCCAGCCGAACCCTCCGTGGCCGGAGGGAGACAACCCCATGCTCGGCTACCTGATTGCCCGGGCGCTGGAGATCGAGGACGAGGACGGCCCCCTGGCCGCGATCACCTGGGTGGCCGTTCACGCCTGGTTCGAGTCGGCCCTTGACACCCGAGCTGATCTCATCCGCCGTCTCGGAGCGTGAGGGGCGCGCTCACGCTGCTCGTCGAGCAGCGGCTATCAAGCTTGCGGCAGTGCTGAGTGCGGCCTCGGCCCTGGCGAGCAGCTCGTCGACGGTTGGCTCGTCTGCCGTCGTCCGGATCACACGAGTCGGGTGCCCTTGCTGGCGCTGGATGAGTCCCTCGCCCTCGAGGATGTCTTGTGCTCCTCGAATGGTGTTGAGCGCGGCGTCATAGTGCGCCTGCAGCGTGGAGATACCCGGGAGGGTCCCGTCCTTGAACTCGCCGGTGGAGATTCGGCGTCGCAGGTCGTCGGCGATTGCCTTGTACTTCGGTTGGATGGCGTCCATGGTCGCCAACTCTATCAGATCCATCTGATAGAGCAACTCATCCTAGAAGTCCTCGGACGCCTGGTCAGGCAACTGCCTTGGACGCCGAGATGAGCACTGCCGTCCAGAGGCGGAAGCGGACGATGTGGAGACGGGTGCGCCAGGCGACTCGGCTGTTCAGCTCGGTCCAGGTGATGGGGACGCCGTCGCCCCGGACGAGGTAGGGATCGCGGTAGCCGAGCTTCCAGAAGGTTCGGACCTCGGCGGTGTCGGCGAGGAACCGGCAGACGGAGTTGGTCTGCTGGTGGTACTTCATCCGGTTGGGCGTGATGTCGTCGCTGCAGATGGTGCAGCTGGCGAAGTGGTCGACGAGCCCGAGCTGCTGCTCGAGGTGGCGGAAGCTCTCGGGTTCGAGCGCCAGGTGGGTCGACCATCCCTGGTCGTGTGCGGCGCGCAGCACGGTCCACCAACGCCGGCCGGTGACGGCGGGCACCGGGGACTCGACGACGACTCCGGCGACGAGCCCGTCGTGGAGGCGCATCCCCGGGCGGGGACTCAGGAGGCGGTCGCCGCTGAAGTCCGGTCGCTGTAGCTGCTCGGGTGGGCAGATCAGGCGGGCGAGGTCGGCTTGGTCGTCGGAGAGGACGGTCTGGGTGACGGGTAGGCGCTGGTCGGTCCAGCGGTGGCCGGGGGCATCGGTCGTGGTGCGGGGCGACGGCTCGGGGGTGGAGCCAGACCTCGCAGCCGTAGGGGCAGCGGGCGGTGAGGTACTCGCAGCGTGAACGCATGGCACGCGTCTCAGGCGACCTGGTCGTCGGGGTCGTGGGTGGTGGCCGACTGGAGGAGTTGGCGCATGGCGGAGCGGGGGACGCGGACGCTGCGCCCGATCTCGATGCAGGGGAGCCCGACGCGTCCGCCGGTGGCGCGCCACTTGCGGGAGAGCGTGTAGGCGGCGTTGCGGCTGATGCGCAGGAGCGCTGCGGCCTCTTCGATTGTGAGGACCTCGTCGTCGATGGGGGTCTCGGTGGTCATGGGGCTGGGCCTCCTGGTGCGTTTCCGTACCTGGGTAAGCCGCGAACAGCCTCGAAAACCGACAACAAATCCGGCGGTCATCGTCCTACCACCTGTCCGGCGGCCGCGGGCTCGATGGGATGGGCGAGTTCCCAGGCGGTGAGCTCGCCGGTGGAGCGGTGGAGCCGGTCGGCGACGGCGACATCCGCGGGTGGTGAGGGGACGCGGGGGAGGGCTTCGCCGTCGAGGGGGTCGGTGGCGGCGGTGAGGTAGAGGTGGTTGGCGTTGCGGCCTCGGGTGATGTCGACGTAGGTCTCGGCGCGGGTGGCGGTGGCGTCGACTCGGCTGGTGGAGACGTCGCGGGTGGAGCCCTGGACGGCGTAGCTGGTGAGCGCGTAGGCGTGGTCGATGCCGACCTCGGTGCGGCCGGCGTTGGTGCGGTGGTGGTCGAAGAAGCTGCGGGGCAACTCGATGGTGCCGATGCCGTCGAAGTCGACGGTGATTCGATCCTCGGCTGGCCGTTTCGGGTAGTGGTAGGTGGCGGTGATGGTACCGAGGGCGCCGTTGCGGACGTAGGCGTGGCGGTCGCCGTCGACGTGGAGGGCCCGATTGGGGGCGCGGGCGGTGACGCGGTCGCCGGTGGCGAAGCTGCGTCCCCCGCTGGCGGGGATCTGGTCGTCGCCGAGTTCGCCGTTCACGGCTCGGAGGAGGTGGGCGAGGCGGTTGAGTTGTCGGCGGGTGGTGTTGCGCCGGTCGACCATGGGGTGGTCGTCGCCGTTGCGGTGGGCGTCCCACCAGCGGCCGAGGATCTGGCGGTACATGGTCAGGTCATCACCGACGACGTGGAGGTGTCCCGCTGCGGCGAGGGCGTCGAACGCAGTGTCGATGTCGCCTCGACGGAGCGCATCGGCGGCGGCTCGGTCGCTGGGGTGTTGGAGCCTGTGGCTGGTGGTCAGTTCGGGGGTGATGTGGGGGTGCCGTTCGCAGAGCACCCGGAACATCCCACCGGCGGCGATCGCTCCGTGTTGGGCGGGGTCTCCGACGAGGCGCACGGCGGCCCCGGTACGGGTGGCCATGTCCATGAGCGTGTCGAGGGCTTGGTCGTGCAGCGTGGAGGCTTCGTCGATGACGAGGATGGTGCGGGCGTCGAGGGGTGGCTGGTCGGGGTCGGTGTGGGCGAGGTACCAGGCGACGGTCTCGCACTCGATCCCGGTGGCCGCCGCGAGGGTGCGGGCGGCTTCGCCCTTCACCGCGGCACCGACGACGCGGTAGCCGGCGGCTCGCCAGGCATCGGCGCAGGCAGCGACGGTGGTGGTCTTGCCGGTGCCAGCCCGGCCGATCGCGGGTTGGAACCGGTGGCCGCTTTGGCACCACGACCGAACCAGGTCGCGCTGTTCACCGGTCAGGTGCGGGTGGCCGGCGAGCGCGGTGGCGAGGTGGTGGTCGGTGACGTGGTGGGTGCCTTCGTGGCGACCGGCCCGGAACCGTGCTGCGATGCGGTTCTGCATCTCGAGCATCGCTCGGGTGGTGAACAGCGGCTCGTCGCCGTCGGTGAGCGCGACCACATGGCCAGACGCGAGGAACCCGTCGGTCAGCTCGAGGACCTGGGTCGCGCCACCGAGGAGTGGTTGGGCGACACCGTCGGGATCGGGGACCCCGACGTTCGCGACCGCGGCGATGGCGTCGGCTCGGGCGAACACCGACCCACCGGCACAGATCCCGTCATCGGCCGCGAGGAGTCGGTAGACGGTCTCTGTCCTATCCCGCTGGCTATCCGCTTGGCTATCCCGTTGGGTATCCGGTTCACGGATGGGTGGGGCGAGCCGGTCGAGATCATCGCTGGTCAGACCGGCTCTTTCGGCGCGTGCCCGCCAGTCGGCGATGAGCTCGTCGGCGGGGGTGTGGTTCTTGGCCGGCCGGGTGCGCAAGACGATGTGTTCGACCTCGCCGGGATGCGCGCCACGGCCGATCTCGGTTTCGAGCTCGGCGAGGGCGTCGTCGATCTCGTTGCGGCGCTTCGAGAACTCCGACACGACGGCCTGGTCGATGCCGTCGATCTCCCATCCGGACTTGCGGCCGGGCCGCCATCGCACATCGAGCTGGCTGGCGAGCTCGTGGCGCATCTCCGCGGTCGCCAACGCGGACGCGGCTTGGGCGTTGCGGTACAGGCAGCGTGACCACAGCGACCGGTGGGAACCGTCGGGAACCTGGACGGTGTTGAGCACGACGTTGTGATGGTGGGGGAACGGGTCCAGTGCCCGTGAGGTGAGGTGTCGGAAAGACGCCACCATCAACCCCTGCGCCGCGACTGGTTGGCCGTCGATGCGCCCCACGGCACGTTCCTCGATCCAGCCGAGCGCCCAGTCGTTGCCGGCCTGGATCGACCCCAGCACCGCCCGTCGGGTCGTGTCGTTGCCAAGCAGGGCCAACACCCCGAGGGACTTCTCGGTGGTGAGCGTCAGGTCGTAGGCGACGCGCACTGCCGGTGGTCGTCGTCGTTCGAGGAACTCGGCCAAGTGCTCACGGGTGACCAACCAGCGGCCCTTCGTGCCCCGATGTGCTTCCAGGTACGCCCGGCGAGGCTGACGACCCGCGGCGACCGACTGGGCGATCTCCACCGGGTGGTCCTCGTGGTAACGGGCAACTCCGCGCAGGTAGCGGTTGGTCACACCGGCGAGGCGGGCTGCGTCGCTGATCGACAGCTGATCCTCGGGGCCACCGAGGGCACGGACCTGCTCGGGTGTCACGCCCTCGTCGCGGGCCTGTTGGCAGCGGGCCAGCTCTTCCTCGCTCACCCATCGGGAACCGTCCTCATCGACCAAAGGGACCAGGTACGCCGCGCCGGGCTCGGTCTCGGCAGCGCCAACCGGATGACCAACGGGATATCCGGTTGAGCCTTGACCGGCCGTCGGCGGGAGTGCCGCGAGCACCAGGCGGGTCCCGGCGTCGAGCATGCGCCCGACCTCGCGATGCGTGACCCCGAGGACCGCGGCAGCGTCCGCGACGTCATAGAGCCGCTCGCCATGAGTGCCGGTCCGCGAGTGTGCCCCGGCACCCAACGTCGGGCGTCGACCGGCCGAGCCCTGCGCGGTGATCAACCGTTCCCCGGTGTGGGGATCACGGCCAGCGAGCACCGACGCGAAGTCATGGCGCTGCACCGGCCCCGCCAGGCCAGTGGTCGCGGCGTAGCGGCCCAGCCACCGACCCGGTTCCTCGCCCTTGTCCGCGTAGTACTGCTCCGCGCCCTCTGTCCCCGATGGAGCGGGGCCGCCCGCCCCGGGGGTCTTGGCGGCGGGCGGGTTCAGGTAGCGGACGATCGAGTCCACGACCCGGGCCGTGTCGGCCCGGCCACCGCCGAGCGGGGTGACGGTGAACTTCACGACGAGCTGCCAACCGGATAGCCAACAGGTTCCCCGAAGGGGAACCTGTCAATGTGTGCGCGCCAGACCTGCCGTTGAGAACCGACGTGGGTTCCCGCGATGACCGGGCTTCCGGGAGAGCCGGGACGGCGCCTGAGGCTCATCGCCCAAGGGCCTGACGCGCTGCTGGTGGGGTGCGGTCGGAATGGGTGGCTCGGTCACGAAACCGATCCAGATCGACCGCCGCGTTGGTGACCTTCGCTCGGTGCTCGGCGACACCGTCGAAGCCCTCGAGGTGAGCCGAGAACAACCGCTCATGGGTGGCCCGGGTCCACTCGGGCACGCGCTCGAGCTGTCGGGCCTGCAATGGTGCGACCTCGAGGAACACGTCGAAGCGGTCCGGTCCGCCACCCCGGCGGACGAGCCCGAACTTGACCATCCGATCGGTGATCGCCATGAGCCGGCTGTTCGGCCCGGTCCCGCCCCCGAGCCCGATCGAGCGGCTCAGCTCGTCCGCGGGCATCTTGGCCGGGACCTCGTGGCGCCACAGCTCGGGCATCCGGCGCAACAGCACCACCGCGCTCGGCCCGACGACAGCAGACCAGCACTGCTCGACGTAGGTGTCCGACAGATCGAAGCCGACCCGGCGAACCTGGCGGTTCGGGTGGTTGACGGGCGTGAACGTGAGGACTCGATCGTGTTCCATGCCCAGGTAAGCCGCGAATCGGACCGAATCCCGCGCTCAAGCTGGATAGCGCCCGCGAACCTGCCCGGTAGGAGCCAGATTCGTTGGTAGCCTGGCTGTCATGTTGCAGTCGATCTTCCTTTGATCCACCAGCCCGGGGACGCGTTGTCGCGTCCGGGTTGATCGGCGAACCCCGACGGAGGGGTCGCTCGTTCGTGGATCGCGTGTGGCCGCGCCGGTTGGCGGTGATGGTCACCCACTGGGAAGGAACTGGTCTTGGTTCGCAACACAGAGGTTCGGGCGCGGTCGCGCGCCCAACTCGGCGCCGCGTCGGTGCACGTGGAACGAGGGGGTCGGCCGGTCCTGGTCGACGTGTCGGTGTCGATTGCCGCGGGCACCCGTCTGGGCGTGGTGGGTGAGAACGGTCGCGGCAAGTCGACGCTGCTGCACGTCCTCGCGGGGACGCTGCGCCCTGACTCGGGGACGGTCAGCCGGATCGGCAGCATCGGCGTCGCTGAGCAGGAACTGGCTGCTGGAGACGCGCGAACCGTCGGTGAGCTGATCGACGTGGAGCTGGCCGATGCTCGCGCCGCGTTGCAGGCCCTCGACGAGGCTGCCGCGGCCAGGTCGAGGGTGCTGACGACGAGTACGCGGCGGCTCGATGCAGCGACGGCGCTCGACGCGTGGGATGCCGACCGACGCGTTGACTTGGCGCTCGACGCGCTCGGCGCGGTGCGCGACCGCAGCCGCGCACTCGCGCAGATGTCGGTCGGGGAGCGCTACCGGGTGCGCCTGGCGTGCCTGCTCGGCGCCCAGCACGACTTCTTGCTCCTCGACGAGCCCACCAACCACCTCGACGAGCACGGCCTCGACTTCTTGACCGCCGCGCTGCGCGACCATCCCGGCGGGGTGGTCCTGGTCAGCCACGACCGGGTGTTGCTCGCCGACGTCGCGACCAAGATCCTCGACCTGGATCCCAGCATCGACGGACGGCCCCGCGTCTACGGCGACGGCTATGAGGGCTACCGGGCCGGTCGTGCGGCGGCGATGGCCCGGTGGGAGCAGGACTACGACCAGCACCTGGCCGAGGAGGCCCGCCTCGCCGACGACCTTTCGGCGGCGCAGAACCGGCTGCGTTCGGGGTGGCGTCCGCCGAAGGGCACCGGCAAGCACCAGCGCGCCACTCGGGCACCGTCTCTGGTGCGGGCGGTGAACCGACGGATCGAGGACCTCGCCGACCACGCCGTATCGAGACCGGTGGCGCCGCTGCGGTTCCACATGCCCGAACTGGCAACGCTGTCCGGCGTGACGCTCGTGCGAGTCGAGGAGGTCGCGGTCGACGGCCGGCTCACGGGTCCGGTCACCGTCGCGCTCGAATCCGGCGACCGTCTCCTGATTACCGGTCCGAACGGGGCCGGCAAGTCCACCCTGCTCGCGGTGCTTGCCGGACAGCTCGAAGCGGACCAGGGCTCGGTGAGGGTCGCGGCGAACGCCCGCATCGGCATCGTCGCCCAGGAGACCCCGTCAGCTGACCGACGCCGAGTCCATGACATCTACGAATCCCGGATGCACCAACTCCGTCACCAGGGAGTTGACGCGACCGTGCCGTTGCGGTCCCTCGGGCTGCTCTCGGCTGCCGACACCGCTCGACCTCTCGCGGAGCTCTCCATGGGCCAGCAACGCCGTCTCGACCTCGCCCTCGCCCTCGCCGGCCGACCCCACGCCCTGCTCCTCGACGAACCCACCAACCACCTGTCGATCGCGCTCGTCGACGAACTCACCGAGGCCCTCGACACCACGGCCGCAGCGGTAGTCGTCGTGACCCACGACCGCCAGCTCCGCCGCGACCTCGGCCACTGGCCAGAACTGGTGATTCCTGGACGAAACGAGGCCCACAAGGCGTGACATCGCGCTGTCTATCCCGTTGGGTATCCGGTTGAAGAATCTCGAGGATTTTTCGCCAACCGGATAGGTAACGGGAGAGCCAACGGGATGGGCCGCGCGGAGCCTCCTGGTGTCCAACCAGCACCAGGAGGTCCTCCCGATGACAACGATCGTGCACGCTCTGAACGAGGAGTGGGCCACGTTGGCCCGCTCTCCGAAGGCTCGTCGAGCGCTGATGCGCTGGACGGCCCGTCACCCCGAGCTGGGCCAAGTCCAGAGCCTGAACGACTTCGTCGACACCCGGGGCAGACGCGACTGGGGGGCCAGCGCGTTGCGGGTGCTCGCCACCGAGGCCCCCGTCGATGAAGTCGCGGCCCGCACGCTGCTCCAGGCGCTGCTGGGCGGCGTCGTCCGCGTGGTCGCCGGGGTGGCGCACGACGAGCCGGACTCGGTGGGTGAGGTCGTGTCGATCGCGTGGAACCGGATCCGCACCTACCCGCCGCAGCGGCCGGGACCGGTGGCGGCGAACGTGGTGCTCGACGTCCGCAAGGAGTTCCTCCGCAACAGGGCCACGATCGAGTGCCCGGTCGAACCCGAGCTGCACAACCGGCGCTTCGGCGCCGATCCCAACCCGACTCCGGAACAGGTCGTCTGCGAGCAGGAGCTGTTCGACGAGCTCCGCAGCGCCCAGGAGCAGGGCATGGTCTCCAGCGCCGCGCTGGCGACGATCATCCGCACCCGCCTCGGCGGTGAGTCGCTGGTCGACGTGGCCGCGGACATGAACATGTCGGCGGACGCGATCTGGCGTCGACGCACCCGCGCCGAGCGCTGCCTGCGCGTCCTGCCGCTGGCGAGCTGATGGGTCCTCGAGCGGGATCGACCCGAGGTCAGGAGACAACTCCGAGACGATCGGGTACCGTCGTTGCTGGTCGACGTCGTGGTCGGCCCGGTCTCGTCTGCCTGACCGATACGGGGCGGACCTCCCACCTCAGCGCCACTCGCTGTCGATCCCTCATGGGTACGGTCCGCCGCCGTCCCGTGTTGGTGGGATGGTCGGCGCTGGGTACGGGTCCCCTCGGACGAGGAGGCACACCCATGCCTTGGTTCGGTCACCCACCCCGACGCGCCGTGATCAGCGCCCTCTGTGTTGCGCTGGTCCTCGCGCTCGCCGGTTGCAGCGATGACGACAGCGATACCGCGGCGTCGTCGACGACCGCCGCAGACAGGACATCGACCACCGCGTCGACGTCCTCGACGTCGCGGGACACCACGACGACCACGACCGAGGCCACACCGGTCACCACTGCTCCGGGTACGACCGCGGAGCAGGAGGTGATCGATCGCTACGTCGGCTACTGGAACGCGCGCTTCAACGCGAACGCTGGGGTCCCGAACCCCGACGATCCGGCGTTGCGCGACTTCGCCACTGGCCGTCAGCTCGATGCGGTGGTTGCCGAGACCCAGTCCAACCTCGACGCGGGTGTCGCGTTCGAGCGAGCCACGGAACCTCACAACATCCAGCGGGTAACAGTGGTGGAGATCGACGGCGACCGTGCCGTGGTCCAGGAGTGCGTGGTCGATGACGGCCTGGTCGTGAGCCGCGACACCGGTGAGGTGGTCGACGACTCGGTCAGCACCCACAACGTCCAGGCCGAGATGCTTCGGGTCGACGGGGTGTGGAAGGTGTCGGAGGCTCGACTCCTCCAGCAGTTCGAGGGGGTGGCCGGATGCGCACTCGCGTCTTGACGGCGTTGCTCCTCGCCGGGGCCTCGGTCCTGCTTGCCACGACACCGGCCGGTGCCGGCAACCGTCCTCCTCCAGGTGGAGGAGGTGGCGCCTACGTCGATGGCGACGGCGACCCGACGGCCACCGCAGGCGACGGCACCGCGAACCCCGGTGGTGGCGGCTCGGGTGGCGGTGGAGGAGGAGGAGGAGGGGAAGGTCCGCCGTGTGAGTGGCACGTCGTCATCGAGGACGACTTCCAGATGGGCATCTACGACGTCGACACCCTCCAGACCCAGCACTCGGCGACGGGACGCTGGCTCGAGTACTGGTGCGAGGGCACCGGCGCAGTGGCTGTCGACGGCTACTTCATCATCCCCGAGGGTGGTCTGGTCGACCCGGTCGCTCTGGCTCAGCAGGCGTTGCAGTCCGTGGAGATCGCGCCGCCTGCGATCCGCACGAGCCCAGAAGAGAGCGGACGGCTGTACGTGCAGATCCCGACCTGGTTGTGGATCGACTCGTCGTGGTGGCAGCCCTACACCGCCACCGCGCAGGCGGGCCGGGTGTGGTCGACGGTGACCGCTCGACCGGTGTCGGTCACCTGGGGCACCGGTGATGGTGGCAGCGAAGTGTGCCGTGGCCCCGGCGTCGCCTGGTCGCCCGGCGTCGACGAGGACGCCAGCAACTGCACCCACACCTACCGCCGGTCGTCAGCCTCGGCCGACGGCGGCACCTTCGACCTCTCGGCCACGGTCCGCCTCGAGATCACCTGGACCTCGAATGCGCCGTTCGGTGGGACCCTCCCGGCGATCACCCGCACCTCAACCCTCGATGTCGAGGTGGGAGAGATCCAAGCGATCGGCACGAGAGGCGACTGACATGGCATCCACCCCAACCGTCCGCGCGCCCCGATCGGGAGCACCGAGCACGAATGGGCACCGCCCCGCCCCGGTAGCGGGCATCGCTCCACCCCGCCGCCGCGTGCGCATGCCCGAGCTGGTTGTCGGCGTGCTGGTGATGACCGTGTTCGCTCTCGGCGCGGTTCTGTGGCACCTGAGCGCCGTCGACAAGTCACCAGCGCTTGCCGTCGTCGGCACCGTGGAACGAGGCCAGACGCTGTCGTCGTCCGATGTTCGTGTGGTCTACGTCGCCAGCGACGACACGCTCGCCCACCTGACCCAAGCCGACCTGAACAGCGTGGTCGGCCAGGTGGCGCTCGTCGACCTCGCACCGGGAACCCTGCTCACGCGTTCGGTCGTCGCAGACCGTCCTGCGCTCGAGGCGGGCGACGGCATCGTCGGCCTGTCGCTCGAACCGGGCGGCTACCCAGCGATGGGACTGTCCCCGGGTGACCTCGTCAACGTGGTTCGAACCGTCGACCCCGCCGACCCGGTCGCAAACGAGGCTGAGGAAGGCGACACAAGCGACGACGGTGCCGACGCCACCACTGGTACCGGCGACGTGGTGATCGCCCGCGGGGCGACCGTCGTCTCGGTCGAGGAGCTGACAAGTGACCGACTGCTCGTGTCGATCCTCGCGCCGGAGGGCGACGCGGTTGCGGTTGCCGCCCGGGCGGGGTCGGGGTCATTGCGGCTCGTGCAGGTGTCGCCATGAGAGCCGTGGCGTTGTGCTCGGCCCGGGGCGCACCCGGGGTCACCACCACCGCTCTGCTCGTCGCGTCGCACCTCGACGCCGTGATGGTGGAGGCGGACCTGTCCGGTGGAGTGGTCGCGATCCGCTACGGGCTCGGACGCGAACCGGGCCTGGTCACGCTGGCTGCGGCGAACCCACACGAGCCCGGCGGTTGGCTCGACCACGCCCAGAACGCCGGCGGCATCCCGGTGCTGGTCGGCCCGGACGCCGCGGAGACCGCGGAGTCGTTGTGGCGGACAGCGGGGGAGCGGATCGTGGGGGTTCTTGGCCGTTCGGACGGGACGGTGGTCGTTGATGTCGGCCGGATGTGGCGCCGCCCGCGCGTCCTCGACGCCGCCGAGGTGGTGTTGGTGTTGGCCCGACCCAATGCCGAGGAGCTCGTCGCCGCATCCCACGCGGTCGCAACACTGAACGCCACCAACCTCGGCCACCGCGGCGTGCAGGTCGGCGTGGTGCTCGTCGGTGACGGCACCTACCGGCCCACCGAGATCGGTGACTCACTCGGCGCGCCGGTCTTGGCCCACTTGCCCGACGACCCCACGACTGCCGCCCACCTCCGCGACGGCGGAACCACCTCCCGATCCCTCGCCCGCTCCCGGCTGTCCCGAGCCGTCGCTGGGCTCGCGGACATCATCGACCAGCCCGCCGCCCAAGTCCCTGACGTCGTGACGGTCTGATGAGCGCCACCGTCGCACTCACGCCACCCACGACCTCGACCGCGTCGTCGGCCCCGCTCGAGGGCGAGGCCGCTGAGCTCGTCGGCCGATTGCATCGCATCGTCGGCGAATCGCTCACCGCCGCTCACAGCGCCCATGAGGACGAGGGCCGGGGCCGCCTGTCGGTATCCGATGAACGAGCCCTGGCCCGCAAGCTGTTGGCCGACGAACTGCGCCGACTGGCAACCGACGCCTACTCCACAGGTCGCCAACCGCTCGACGAAGCCACCGAGGACGCGGTGATGACCGCGGTGCTCGATCGACTCCACGGCCTCGCCCGCCTCCAACCGCTGCTCGACGACCCGTCGATCCGCGACATCCACATCTCGGGGGCGAACCGGGTGTGGCTCACCATGCGCGACGGCACCAAGGTGCGTGGCCCGTCGGTCGCAGCGTCCGACGACGAGCTGGTCGAGCTGATCGCCACCGCGGCCCGGAGGCTTGGTCGAAGCGAACGCCGCTGGGACCACGCCCAACCCGAGCTCAACCTCCAACTCCCCAACGGCGACCGGCTCCACGCCCTCATGGCCGTGTCAGGTCGACCCACGGTGACGATCCGCCGCCACGACTTCGACATCCACCGTGTCGACCAGCTCGTCGCACGCGGTGTGTGCAACGACCTGCTCGCCAGGTTCCTGTCGGCCGCGGTGCGGGCCCGAGCGAACGTGATCGTTGCCGGCGGCACCGGCACCGGCAAGACCACGATGCTTCGCTGCCTCATCAACGAGATCGAACCCGACGAGCGGCTCATCACCGTCGAGGACTCACTCGAGATCGGCCTGGAACGCTTCGAGGACCTCCACCCTGACCACGAGACCCTCGAAGCCCGCGAGCCCAACACCGAAGGCGTCGGCGCGATCACCCTCGCCGACCTCGTTCGCTCCGCGCTCCGCATGGACCCACACCGCGTCATCGTCGGCGAGGTTCGCGGCGCCGAGGTGCTCCCGATGCTGCTCGCCATGTCCCAAGGCAACGACGGGTCGATGTGCTCGATCCACGCCGACTCGTCCAAGGGCGTCTTCGGGCGGCTCGCCATGTACGCGGCCATGACCCCCGAGCGGCTGGTGCCCGAGGTGACGAACCTGCTGGTAGCCAACGCCGTCGACCTCATCGTGCACCTCGGCTGGGTCGAGGGTGAACGGCGCATCACCAGCGTCCGCCAGGTCACCGGCACCCTCGAAGGCCCCCACATCGTCTCCAACGAACTCTGGCGTCCCAACGACACCGGCACCGCGGCCCCGGCCGCGCCCCCTACCCGAGAGCTGACCGACAAGCTCGAGCGCTACGGCTTCGACATCGAAGCGCACGCCATGGCCGACGGGTGGTGGCGATGAGCGTCCTGGTCATCGCCGCACTCGCGGCCGGCGCAGCACTGGGGCTCCTGCTCGTCGCCGCCGGGCTCACCGGCCGACCGATCCTCGAAGGGGTGGGGCCGGCGCACAACGCAGAGTCGGCGGCCCCAGAACGGCCCGCATCGCGTCCAGCGTCGCTGCGTTCATCGTTGTGTGGGCGGTCGCCGGCTGGTTCGTCGGCGGGGTCCTCGGCGCGCTCACCGTCGCCGCCCTGCCGGGTGTGCTCGGAGGAAAGAGCCACCGCGACCGTGAGATCGCCCGCACCGAGGCCATCGCCTCGTGGACCGAGATGATCCGCGACTCGATCGTCGCCGCGTCCGGGCTTGAAGAAGCCATCATCGCCACAGCGAACGTCGCCCCCGCACCGATCGCCCCCGAGGTCCGCACCCTCGTCCGTCGCCTCGAACACCAACCGCTGCCCGATGCGCTCGTCGCGTTCGGCAACGACCTCAACCACCCCTCCGGTGATCTGGTCGTCGCCGCGCTCGTTATCGCCGCCCGGATGGAAGCCAGCGACCTGTCCAGCCTCCTGTCCCGGCTCGCCGATGCCACACGCGGCGAGGCGAGGATGCGCATCCGCGTCGAGGTCGGTCGCACGAGAGTGCGAACTGCCACCAAGGTGATCGTCGGTGTCGTGGTCGCCGCAGTGGTGTTCCTCGCTCTGGTCAACCGGGACTACCTCGCCGTCTACGACAGCCCCGTTGGTCAACTCGTTCTGGCCGTCGTCGGCGCCATCTTCGCCACCGGCGGATGGCTCCTCACCCGCATGGCCCGCATCGACCTACCCGAGCGCTTCACGGCTCGAGCCGCCAGCCCGACAGCGGTGGGAGCCGAGCCGTGAACGTCGTCGTCATGTGCCTCCTCGGCGCGGGAATCGGTGCCGGCGCGCTGATCACCTGGCGTGCGCTCGCCCCTCGACCCACCCCGATCGGGCTCGTCCTCGCCGACCTGGCCCGCCCAGGAACACCGATCGGTACCGTCGCGCCAGCAGCGGACCCGACCATCGACCGCATCGGGTCGATCTCGCGGCGGATCATCGGGGCCGTCGGACAGGACACCTCGACAGGGCTCCGCAGCGAGCTCGAGCTGGTCGAACGCACCCCCGAACGCCACGCCTTCGACAAGCTCCTCGGCGCCGTCGCCGGACTCCTCGTCCCCAACCTCGCGGCGGTCGCCCTCACCCTCGCCGGGATGACCATGCCCGTCGGTGTCATCGGCGTCCTGTCCCTCGCCACCGCCGCAGCCGGGTTCATCCTCCCCGACTTCTTGCTGCGCGACGAGGCCGAACGCCGCCGACGAGCGTTCCGCCACGCCCTGTCGTCCTACCTGGACCTGGTAAACGTCCTGCTCGCCGGAGGAGCCGGCATCGAAACCGCCCTGCACGCAGCCGCCGACGCCGGAGACGGGTGGGGCTACCGCACCATCCGCAGCGAACTGCGCCGAGCACGCCTCACCGGCCAATCTCCATGGGACACCTTCGCCGGATTCGCCGATCGGCTCGGCGTGACCGAACTCGCCGAACTCGCAGCCAGCGTGTCGCTCGCCGGATCCCACGGCGCCCGCATCCGGGCATCACTGGCAGCCAAGGCCGACACCCTCCGAGGCCACCAGATCGCCGAGACCGAAGCCGCCGCCGAAGCAGCCACCGAACGCATGACCGTCCCCGTCGCCGTCCTGCTGTTCGGGTTCCTCGTCTTCATCGCCTACCCAGCCATCGCCCAGATCACCTCGGTGAGCGGGCCGACCCCCTGAGCGAGTTCCCCCTGCACCCACCAGAAAGGACAATCCGATGCCCGACATCACCCTGATATTCGACTACCTCTGCGCCCGCTGCGGCATCGACCCCACCGATGAACGGGGCATGACCACGACCGAGGTCGCGGTCATCACCTTCCTGCTCGTCGGCGCTGCCATCGTTGTCCTCGGGATCATCTACACCGCCGCCAAGGGCAATGCCGACAACATACCGACCCCTGAGCAGCCCGCCGGCTGAGGACCATGACCCGGCTGCGTGACGAGCGGGGGATGACCACCATCCAGGTCGCCATCTTGTTCCCGGCTGTCCTGATCTGGCTCATGCTCATCGTCCAGTACGGGCTGTGGTGGCACGCCAAGCAGGTCGCCAACGCCGCCGCGGCCGAAGCCGTCGATGCCGCCCAGGTCCAAGACGGCTCAGCTGCCCAGGGCGAAGCCGCTGCGGCCAGCTACCTCGCCCAGTCCGGCAACCTCACCGGCGTCACCATCACCGTCGACCGCCAGGCCACCGTCGTCGTCGCCGAAGTCCACGGCGACGCACCAAAACTGGTCCCGGGCATCGAATGGGCGGTCACCGCCCGCAGCGAAGCCCCCGTCGAACGGTTCATCCCGGAGCCCGAACGATGAAGCGCTCACCGCTTGACCGGTGCAGCGAGCGTGGCTCGGTATCGGTCGAGGTCGCCGTCATCGCCCCCGCGTTCGTGTTCCTCATGCTGCTCGTCGTGTTCGCCGGCAAGGTCTCCGAGGCCGACGGCAACGTCGAGCGAGCCGCAGCCGAGGGAGCACGCGCCGCATCACTGCGCCAACACCCCGGCAACGCCGCAACCGATGCCCGATCCGCCGTCGAGGCCAACCTCGCTACCGCAGGCGTGTCCTGCTCGACCCTCGAAGCCATCGTCGACACCAGCGACTTCGAACCCGGCGGCACCGTCACCGTCACCGTCGAATGCACCGCGTCGATGGCAGACGTGACCCTCCTCGGTGTCCCGGGAACCCGCACCTTCACCGCAACGGCCACCGAAGTGATCGACACCTACCGAGGAGAAGACGGCCCGTGACCCGATGGAACGACGAACGAGGCAGCATCACCGCGTTCGTCGCGGTCGTCGCCACCGCACTCGTCATGGTCGCCGGCATGGCCTACGACGGAGGCCAAGTCATCCACGCCCACAACGCGGCGCGCAACGACGCCGAACAAGCAGCCCGCGCCGGCGCGCAAGAGATCGACCTCACCAACCTCCGCCAGACCAACGAACCCCGCCTCGACCCCGGCGACGCTGAGACTGCCGCGCTCGACTACCTCGCCCGCGTCGGTGCCACCGGTACGGCGCTCGTCGACGGCGCCGATATCACCGTCACCGTCACTCGCGTCCAGCCCCTGCGCGTCCTCCCCGGCGCCGACCGGACCATCACCGTCACCGAAACCGCCTCCGCCGTTCGAGGAGACGACCCATGACCAGCCGCCGATCGACCGCGGTCCTTCGAGGCCTGGGCTCCCTCGCGGTCGCCGCCCTCCTTCTCATCGGTGTCCCGATCGGCCTGGCCACACTCGTCGGCTGGCCGCTACCGACCACGATCCCCGATAGCGACACCCTCTCCACCGCCATCAACACCGGCATCACCGACACCTTCATCGTCAACGCCCTCGCCGTCGTCGCATGGATCGCCTGGGCGCAGCTCGCCTTGGCGTTCCTCATCGAGGCCACCGCCGCGTTCAAGGGGCGTCAACCCCGCGACCTCCCCATCGCCCCTGGACTCCAAGCGGCCGCGGCCCGCCTCGTCGCAGGCATCGTCATGCTCGTCGCCCCGCTCCAACCAGCTCGAGCTGTCGCAGCTCCACCACCGCCAACACCGGCCGTCGCCACCGTCGAGTCCGCCGCAGTGGCCGCGCCGCCGTCCATCGCCGCGCCCGTCATCGACCTGCGCGCCCAGCTCGCATGCGACACGCCTTCGTGGCCCACGACCGAGCCTGCGCCGGCGTTGGTGGCGGCGCCGACTCGAACCGTTTCGGTCGAACGCCACGACACCTACTGGGCCATCGCTGAACGAGAGCTCGACGACGGGCTGCGCTGGCAAGAGATCCGGGCACTCAACGTCGGGCGCACCATGGTCGACGGGCACGTCCTCACCGCCGCAGACGAGAGCCTTCGGTCCGGATGGGTCCTCGACCTCCCCGCCGAAGAACCAACCGTCACCTCCCCGGAACCGGTAGCCAGCGAAGTCGTGGTCGTCGATGGCGACAACCTGTGGGACATGTCCGAGGACCGCCTCGCCGTCGACCTCGAACGCCCACCGACCGACCCCGAGGTCGAGCCGTACTGGATCGACGTCATGGACGCGAACCGCGACCGCCTCGTCGACCCCGCCAATCCCAGCCTCATCCACCCAGGCCAGGTCCTCGTCCTTCCGCCGACCGGCTACGAGCCTGCACCCCCGCCGCCACCTCCTGCCGATCCCGTCGAGCCGGAGTCCCCGCAGCCCGAGCCAGCCCCCGAGTCCGAAGCCGAAGCACCACCGCCCACCACCGAACCGGCGCCGACGACCGCGACCACGATCGTGCCGACGACCACAGCCCCGACCTCGACCGTCGAGTCACTCCCGCAGGATGAGGAGGCGGAGCCGACCGCCGACGATCAACCAGAGACGGCGACGGGGTCGGACTCTGGGTTGGGCTGGTGGCTTGCCTTCGGCGGCCTGTCGAGCGTGGCCCTCGCCGTGGGCGCCAAGCGGCACATCCAGCGCCGACGGCGCGAGTTCGCGCTCGAGCACGACGGCATAGATCTACCCCCGCCCGTGCCGGACCAACGACAGGTCCACCAGACCGTGGTGGCGATGGCCGACGAGGACCTCATCGCCGATCTTCAGTACGCGCTGGGCGAGCTGTCCGTTGACTTCGCCGACAGCGGAGTGCCTTGCCGCCCCCGCCTCGTTCGCCACAGCGCCGACAGCCTCGAAGTGCTCCTCGACCAGCCGGCAACGGTGATCCCCGACGGCTGGAGAGCTGAGGGTGACGGGCTCGTGCTCACCCTTGAGCACGACATCAACCTCGACGTCGACCTCGACGGCCCATCCTGCCCTGCACCGCTCATGGTCACCATCGGCCAACCAGACGAAGGCGCCCACCTCTACCTCGACCTCGAAGTCGAAGGGGTCCTCGCGCTGGAGGAGACGTCGAAGCCGCCCGCAAACTCGCCCGGTCGATCCTCACCGAACTCACCCTGACCCCGCTGGCCGACAGCAACCGGGTCATCACCATCGGCGACCTCGTCGACCCCGAAGCAGCAGGTCTACCCCAGCTCACCCACAAGGAGACCTGGCATGACTTCGCCGACGACCTCACCGCTTGGGCGACCGGTTCGCACCGCGCCCTCACCCTGAACAACTGGCCCAACGCCTTCGTGGGTCGAGGACATGATCCGAACCACGACGCGTTGATGCCGATGGTCGTCGTCGCCACCAAACCACCCCCACCCGAGCTCCTCGGCCTCCTCGTCGACAGCCAGCCCTCCGCTGTCGCCGTCGTCGTCGCCGATGCATTCGAAGGCGCGCTGACCACCATCCACTGCGACGCCGAGGAGATCTGCCTCGACGACCTCGATGTCTCCTTCACCCCACAGCAGGTCGACGCCACCGCCCTTGAGGACATGGGTCGCCTGTTCAACATCCCCGACCCCGATGACGACCCTGGCGATGGTGTCGGCGAGGATCACCGCGAAGGTCTCGACCTCGACGGACCGGCCAGCGAACCACCCACGTCTGCCGAACCCGACGCCGAGACGGAGGAGGCCGCAGAGGTGGCCGAAGAGACGGTGGAGCCGCCTGGTCCACCCACCTACGAGATCCTGGTCCGGCTCCTGGGCGAGATCCGCGTGGAGGGCGCCGAGAAGACCATGCACGCCAAGGCCACCTCGGTCACCGCCTACCTGGCGCTCAATCGAACCGTGACGTCCGATGCTCTCGAGGAGGCGGTCTGGTTCGGCGCGTCGGGGTCGTCGAACCGCAAACGCCTCCTCGAGACAATGACCCGCTGCCGGGACGCCATCGGCTCCCAGCACCTCCCACCCAACGAGCGGGGCTCCTACACGATCGGTCCCGGCGTGCGGACCGATGTCGAGCTCTTCGAGTGGCACGTTGCGCAGGTGCAGCGCCAGGAGCCAGCGGACGCGATCGAGAGCTATCGATCAGCCCTCGATCTCGTGACTGGCCGACCGTTCAGCTACACGAACACTGGCCGCGCCTCGTTCGGCTGGGTCGACTTCGAGCACCAGGCCACCACCTGGGAAGGACGCATCGCCGGGGTCGCCAAGGCATTCACCGAGCTGTGCCTCGACAACGACCAGCCCGACGTCGCCATCGCCACCCTCCGCCGCCTCATCCAGGCCGCACCGCTCAACGGCGGTGTCGTCGCCGCGCTCATGCGAGTCCACATCGCGACGGGTGACCGCTCAGCCGCCGACCACCTCTACCAAGAGCACGCAGCCGCCCTCGACCAAGCCGACCTCGGCGACCCTGATGACCAGGTCGAGCAACTGCGACCTCGGGACGGATAGCTGGCCTGGCCGGGGCCCTCGGTCGCGGTCGCAGGCGGCGAGCCTCTGCCCTGGCGACGGAGGGTACGTTCGTGACGGAGAGGGAACGGCCCGGGATGCCACCGGCAGACGAGTTAGAGGGGGCGTCCTCGAGGTGGACCCCTTCGCTTGTGCTGGCGACCTGTCGGCCCTTGGTGTTTCGTCCCCCGAGTCTGTCCTCGATCAGCGCGAGGTTGATGCGATTCGGCAGCGCCTAGCTGGTCGGAGGAAGGAGGCCCCGGGCCTACGAGGTTCGGCTCGCAGGCGGGTGAGCCAGCCTCGATGGCGAGAACTCGTCGAGCACAAGGCACAGGGAACTCCTGTCCAGGGAACCGTGGTCGAGGTCGTCAAGGGCGGTCTCCGCGTCGATGCCGGGGTTCGAGCATTCATCCCAGCCAGCCACGTTGACACCGACTGGGTCGAGGACCTGGCGTCGTTCGTTGGCAAGACCGTGACGGCCATGGTGATCGAGCTCGATTCGGAGCGCGGTAGTGCCGTGCTCTCCCGGCGTGACGCCATCGAGAAGCGAAGGAAGGAGCGCTCGGCTCAACTCCGACACTCACTCGTTGCTGGCGACGAGTGCGACGCAGTCGCAGTGAAGGCAGATGGCCGCGGCGTGCTCGTTCGTGTCGACGACGCCCTCGAGGTGTGGATCGCGCCCGAACAGATTCCTGCCGACAAGCGAGGCCTGAAGCCTCGGGAGAAGGTCCGGATCACGGTGTGCGAGGTGAACGAGGACCAGGTACTCGGCTCCCTACGACTTGTGTCTGACCTCGTCGAGGATTCGAAGGCACCCGCTCTCGGGGTTCTTCTTGAACGGGTTGCAGAACAGCCGGAGGGCCCAGTGCAGGTGGTCGACGGCCAGCTCACGGTTGTCGTAGGCGATCACGACGACGAGGTCGAGAGCGTTCTCTCTGCAGCGGTCACCATGGCCTTGGAGGCGGGGGCTAGCCAACTCCAGGTCGTGGTAGCCGGTCCGGCCAAGCGTCGGGTTCGAGATGTGATTCAGGCTTCGGCCGTGCGTGGGGTCCATCCGCGTCAATCGAGGCAAACGTCGGGCGGGTTCGACCTAGCCCTCGTCAAGGAGGGATAGGGGCAGTGGCGCGAGTAGTCGAAGGCAGGTACGCGGTCCTCAACGAGCCAGCACGTATCGGGGGACTCTCTGAGGTCCTTGCCTGCAGCGACCTCGAAGACGGCGGAGCTCGCGTCGCTCTCAAGCTCTTGAAGGATCTGCCCGACCGGAATGAGACCTTGCAACTGCTCTTCGAGCGCGAGGTCTCCGCCTTGCGGGAGTTGAAGCACAACAACATCGTGCGTCTGCGAGACGCGGGCATCGATTCGGACACCGGTCGCTACTTCCTGGCTCTCGAGTGGGTGCCGAATGAGCTGGGCTCGTGGCTCGATGGCCGGGATCTTCCCCCCGACGAGGTCGTTCGAGAGGTCGGCTTGCCAGTGCTGCGCGCCCTCGCCTTCGCGCATGAACGCAAGATCGTCCACCGAGACGTGAAGCCGTCGAACGTCTTGGTGACGGATGACGGCGTTCCGAAGCTGGCTGACTTCGGCATCAGCAAGATCAAGACCTCCCTGTCCGATAACTCACACGCCTGCGAACTCAGCTCCTATCCGTTTGCGCCGCCGAGTCGGAGTCCAAGTCCAGCTTCTCGCGGGATGTCTTCGGATTTGGCGTGTTCTTACTGGCGTGCCTGTCCAAGCAGCCGAGCGAGACCTACGACGACTTCGCCGGTGCGTTGGGGTCTCGAGATGCGAGGCTCGAGCTCCTCGACATCCTCGAGTCGTGCACCTCACTCGAAGTCGGCAGCCGGCGCAGTGCCCCCGAGCTTCTGCTCGGTTCGAGCGTCTGGTCAACCGCGAAGACGCTGACGGGCGTGCCCCGTTGACGATTTCGCTAGACGTGAAGCAGTCGACTCGAGCCAAGATTCTGAAGGAAGAGGACCTTCCGGAGTCCGAGGTAGGAAGCCTCATCCTGCGTGAGCTGAGCGATGCGCCGAGCCTGCGACCGCTACTTGAGGATGGCGAAGACGCGGCGGTGTTCGCGGACTCCTGGTTTGGTGACACCCGCCACTTTTTCCTGTACGGGGATGAATGGAGCTTCCGCGTCGTCGCGGACGAGCGCGAGCCACGCCTGGCCATCATCAGTGGTGCCCGCGTGGGCGCCGTGGAGAACGACTCGCGTCGCGACCGTCACCTTGTCCTGGATGACGTCCGCTTCACTGTGAATGCGCCGCTCAACTACGACTCGGCGAGATCGGACATCCGTGCGCTGGTCGAGCGCTTGCGCATGGGCATGGAGGCATGGCGAGCGGACGGCGCAGGAGCGTGCTCGACTTTTTGATCAGTGGAGCAAACAGCTCGACGCTCGTGAGGCAGCCGAGGAGGAACGGGAGGATCGCATCGCGGTTCGGTTCAAGAGCCAGAACGGCTACCGGCTGACGCTCTCCTTTGCGGACGAAGCGATCGAGGACGTCGCAGGGCTCCAACGAGCCTTGCTCGACGAGCGTGGACGATTCGTCGCACGGGACGATTGATGCGGTTCACGATGGCGACGTGGTCTTGTACGTGGAGCGCCTCCCCAGCCGCGCTGTACCGCAGGCTGGCTACCTAGCGCTCGACATGGGGGCGTCTCGGGCGAAGCTCAATCGGGAGCGCGATGCACTCGCTCGAGTCCGATTCGGGGGTCGGGCCTCAGCGTGTCGCTCGGATCTTGTACTCCAACCCGATCAGGCCACCGAGATCCAGCCGGCGGTCGTTGGAGTGGGCACGGTCTGATCTCGAGACACCGAGCGAGCCGCAGTCACTCAGCCCCTGGCTAGCGAGGACTTCGTTGTCGTTCATGGCCCTCCCGGTACTGGAAAGACAACCTTCATCGCCGAGCTTGCAGCCCAGCTCTTCCGAAAGACACCAGGGCAGGGGGCTGTTCGCGTCCCAGACCCGTCGCTGTCGACAACGCGCTCATGCAGATCAGGAAGGTCAGCCCGGACCTGCGGATGGTGCGAGTCGGTCGGCGAGCCCAGGAGACCATGGCGGCGGATGTGCTCGACCTCGCGATCGAGGTGCAGCTCGATCGGTGGCGCGAGGAAGTACGGGAACGCAGCACCGCGTACCTCGAGCGTCTCGTCGGTGACCATGGCGTCGACGTTTCGACCGTCCGCAAGTCAATGCGAATCGCTGAGCTGGTTGACCTGCTTCGCCGGATCGCGTTGTGCGATGCAGGGATCTCGCGACGAATCAAGCAGCTAGGTGCCGGGGCCCATGAGGAGGGTGCTGCAGCCGAGGACGCACAAGCCGACATCGAGGCCGAGATCGAGAAGCTGCGCGACGGGCGAGACTTGACGAGTCGCCGGGCGCAGCTTGTCGCGGATGACCCTTTGATCGCCGACCTCGTCGGCTCCCGTGATCTAGCGGAACTTGTTGTTGGAGAACTTGTCGACGCCGGTGCAGCGCTCCTCCCCGCTGGCGCTGACGAGACGGGCGTCAACCTCAAGCAGGTAGTTGACGCGCAGGCGAAGTGGCTCGATCGAATCGCCTCCGGGACCGAGTTTGAGGCGGCCCTCGTCGTCGCCAGCCAGATGGTCGCGGGACGTGCGTCGGAATCGCTGGTGCGCCAGGTATCGACGATGAGGTGTTCGACCTCTGCATCGTGGACGAGGCCTCGAAGGCGACCGCGACAGAGACGTTGGTCCCCCTCGTGCGTGCGAAACGGTGGGTGCTGGTCGGCGATGAGAAGCAGCTACCCCCGTTCCTGGACGAGGCGCTCAGAGACAGGTCGGTTCAGGACGAGTTCAGCCTGGATCCCGACGAACTCAAGCAGACGCTCTTCGGACGACTCGCTCGTGGTCTACCCAGCGCGAACAGCCGGTCGCTGAATCGCCAGTACCGGATGGTCCCGCAGATCGGTGGTCTGATCAGCTCCTGCTTCTACGGTGGTGCGCTCGAGAGCGCCGACCGCCAGCCATTGGGCTTGACCGCCGAGTTGCAGGGTTCCCCGGTTTGCTGGCTGGCGACTGATGGGCTGAGAGACCGCGGTGAGCGCGAGACGAATGCCAAGACCTTCCTCAACCTGTGTGAGGCGCGCGAGGTGATGAGGCACCTCAAACGCCTCGATGCGCTCGCGGCTAGGGACGCGACCGATCCGATGCACGTCCTTGTGCTGGCCCCCTACTCCGCCCAGGTGGCCGAGCTTGCGCGACGAGTCCGACAAGAACGTGAGCGACTTCCACACCTTGAGATCGAAGTGAACACCGTCGATGCGGCACAAGGTCGGGAGGCGGATGCTCTGGTCTTCTCGACGGTTCGGTCGAACCCACGATTCAAGATGGGGTTCGTCCGCGACCTCGAGCGTGCGAACGTGGCGCTGTCCCGGGGCAAGTATCTGCTGACGATCGTCGGCGATTCCTCATTCTTCGAGCAGGCCGGTGGTCCCCTCGGTGACGTGCTTCGCTTTGTGCGCCAGCACCCGTCTCTGCACCGTTAGGGAGCTGAGTTCCGATGGCCGTAGCGACGAGGTGGTGCAGCGCTTCGAGGGACTCCACACGGGCTTCAACCTCGTTGACTACGAGGAGGTCGGGCTTCCCTTCTTCGAACTCCGTCTTGACGTCATGGCGCTGAAGCGAAGCGAGCTCGCCGTGGTGGACGAGTACGTGCTGCGGCTTGCCGACCTCGGTCTTCGTGCGTCCCATGAGATCGAGGGACTTCTGGGATTGCAGGAGGCCGTGGTCCGCCGGTCCGTCCTCGCGTTGTTGCAGTCAGACCTCGTCGACTACCCGCCGGGCACCTCAGGTCGCGAGATTCGCCTGTCGTCCGCAGGCAAGGCCGCGCTGGAAGAGCGAGTGCAGGACATTCCGCAACGAACTGAGCTGAGGATCGGCTTCGATCGGTTGCTGTGGAAGCTGTCCCCTCGATGGATGAACGAGTGGGACAACCCTCGACGCTTTAAGGACTCGGATACGAGGCTGATTCCTCCGCGGCGTCGGCGCCGCCCCGAGATCGAAGAGATCGAGATGGTTGCCCTGAACCGTGAGCTGGCGGAGTTGCCTAAGACACGTCGCTCAGAAGTTGACGTCGATGTCGTCCAGATGCTGAGTCTGGGGGCCAGGACGAAGTACCTGCCAGCACTCATGCTCGTCTTTGTCGCCGACGATCAGTCGGCCATCCGAGTGTCTTTCGTGGTTGATGAGCACCACTCCCAGGAGCACGACCGAGCATTTGAGGAGGTTGGCGGACTCGCACGGCTCGGCATCGAACTCGACGACCCAAACTCTCTCGACGCCGAGCGCCCGAGTCTCCCAGCGGAGATCGAGGAACTCCGCCCAGCCGAAGACGAAGTCATCGAGCTCGACCGGAGACTTCGCCAGACCACACGCGCTTACGAAGCGGCAGTCGCTGATGCTGGGGTTGCCGAGGTCGAGCAGGACGTTCGGCGTCGGGATCCGAGTACGCGCGAGCGGCTCGATGACCGCGAGCGCGAGGTTGAGGAACTCCGCGTCGAGCTCGAGCAACTGAAGGCCCACCGAGCGGCCCTTCCGATCCGTTCGATCCCGACGTTCGAACACCGGAATCTCCTCGAGGAAGCACTTGATACTGCATCCAGCCGCCTTCTGATCATTGCCCCATGGATTCGGAACGCCGTTGTCGACGACGACTTCGTTGCAGCTCTCCGCCGGCTGTCAGCGCGGCGTAACCATTCACATCGGCTACGGATCAAGCGGGCAGACGTCGAGGGCATGACGCTGCCGCTCTCGAGCGGTTGACGAAACTGGCAGGCGACGTCAAGAAGCTGACCCTCACGGAACTGGGCGACACCCACGCCAAGATCCTCATCTGGGACGCCGAGATGGTCGTGACCAGCTTCAACTGGCTCTCGTTCAGGGGCGACAGCGGTCGTAAGTATCGGCAGGAGGAAGGGACTCTTATCCGCCACAGGGACTACGTGGATGTCGAGTACGAGCGGCACCGAGCCCGTATCGAGTCGACCACGAGCTGAGAACCCCGTCACTTGGCGGAGGGATGGGGTTTGGTCAGTACGTGCACCCGCCGGTTGCCAAGGAGTCCGGGGTTACGGGCGCTCCATCGGCGATGCTCACCAGAAGCGCCTGGGGGCACCTCGCGGTGCCGTCGACCTTGATGGCGAAGTGGAGGTGGGGGCCGGTGCTGTTGCCAGTGGAGGCGCTGTCCATGAGGTGCTGGCCGACCTCGACCCGGTCGCCGGTCGCGATGGTGTGACTGCCGGGGAGGCCGTGGCAGTAGGTGTACTGGGCGCCGTCGTCGCCGTTGATGATGACGCCGATGCCGCAGGCGCCGCTGGTCGGCGTGGAGACGACCACTCCGTTGGTCACGGCGAAGATCGGGGTGCCGGTGGGGACGGGGATGTCGGCGGCGGGGTAGTCGTGGTGGGGCTTGGTGAACCACTCGGGGTGCTCGTCGTACCAGCGGCGTTCGACCGGTAGGGCGTAGTCGCCGGCCACCGCGAGGTCGCCGGTCGGGCATTCGGTGCCCATGCCGGTGGCGGGGTCGGCGTCGACCTGTCCGGCGGCGTCGAGCATGGCGCCGTAGATGTCGCTGAGCAGGGTCCAGTAGGTGGGCGAGGATGCCCAGGTCCCGGCGAGTCCGCCCCAGGTGCTGGCCGACGCTCCGGCGTTGGGGGACACGTCGGGGTTGGCGAGCGCCGTGTCGTTGCCTGCTGCGTACTTCTTGAGGAGCTGGATGTGGGCTCGCACGCCGATGACGGGGTCGGCGAACGCGCTGCCTGACGCGGCGTTGTCGTAGTGGGCGATGCCGGCGAAGTTGTTGATCGACGTGTCGCTGTTGGTGAAGTGGCCGGTCTCGCCGATGGCCTGAGCGAACGCCATGTCACCGCGGACACCTTCGGCATCGCCCTCCGACAGGTACAGCGCGATCAGATCGGCGATGTCGATGCCGAGACGGCTCGGTTGGCCTCGGCCGCTGGCATCCCACCAAGCCCGGAGGTCGGTGACTGTGAGCGTGGAAGGTCCGAGGATGCTTGGCGTCCCGTCGTCTTCGACTTCGAGCGGACCACCAGCGCCGCACGGTGGCGCCGCGCCCCCGGCGGCGACCGCGAGGAACGGCACGGCGACGAGTCCGCTGAGGAAGATCAGGAACGTGAGGGCGATGGCGGCGGAGAGCTTCGAGCGCTTCATACCTGAGTAGGCCGCGACAGGCCGAGATTCCCGCGGGATTTCTTGTCGATTTTCGGGCCGGTTCGCGGCTTACCCCTGTGCCGCTCGTTTCCCGACTCGAAGGAGGTGGCCCGATGACTCGTCTCGTCGGAGTTCTCGCCCAGGTGTCTGTCGACCCGAACTCCACGGGCATGCCCGGGGCCGACCTGATCCAGAGGCTGCTCAACTGGTCCCAGATGCTCGCCCTGTGGGGCAGCCTCGGCGCTCTGCTCATCGGCGCCGCCATGTACGGCCTCGCACGGGAGGGCGGCAGCTACGGCGGTGCGAGCCGAGGCAAGGCGCTCGCCATGGGTGGCGTCGTCGGCGCCATCCTCGCCGGAGTCGCCCCGACCGCGGTGAACATGCTGTTCGAGGCGGCGAGCTGATGCCGTCCACCACCTCCCCGATGCCGAAGCGCAGCACCGTCATCGTGGCGTCACTGGCCACGGTCATGCTCGTGGCCGGCGTCGCGGTCACCCGCTTCACCGGCAACGACAGTCCGTCCGGCCATCCGACCGATCCTCAGGCCGCCGAGCCGACACCTCGGCCACCGGTCGCCGAGGGAACCCCCGGACCGACGCTGGAACGAGCTGGCCTCGATGTCGGGTTCTCCGATGACGAAGCGGGAGCGGTCGCCGCCGCGGTGTCGTACTCGACGGCGGCGCAGCGCTGGCTGTATTTCACCGACGACGAGATCCGTGCCGCGGTCGACGAGATCGCCACCCCGGTCGCGGCGCCACGCATGGCCGACGACATCGTTCTCGAGGTCTCGATGGCCCGCGACCAGCTCGGCGCATCGTCGGGCCGGGTCTGGTGGCTGGTGCGGCCCCTGGCCTGGAACGTCGAGACCTTCGACGGCGACCAAGCCCGCGTGGCGGTGTGGGTCGTGACGATCCTGTCGGCCGCGGAGGTCGCCGCCCCGCAGAGCGAGTTCCTGACCGTCACCGTCGACCTTGCGTGGCTCGACGGCGACTGGCGCGTCGACGGTGTGCGTGACCACCCCGGTCCGACCCCGATGACCGGACCGCAGGACCAGCCGTGGGATGCCGTCCCCTTCGACGAGACCCTCGCCGGGTTCACCCGACTCGACGGGGAGCCGGTCCAGTGATCCTCGGCATCGGATTCCCCAATCCGATCGGTTGGGCCATCGACAAGGTCACCGGGTTCGTCGGCGGTGTCGCTACCGCAGGGTTCGAGATGATCATCGGTGGGCTGGTCGCCTGGGTCGTCGACGCCGTGGTGTGGGTTGTCGGCGGGGTGTTCAACTTCTTCTTGGACTCCACGGACCCCAACGTCCAGGCCGACTGGTTCATCACCGGTGACGGCCCCTACGCCACCACCGTCGGGATCGGTGCCAGCCTCCTGTTGTTGTTCGTCCTGGCCGGGATCGTCCAGGGAACCCTCAGCGGAGACGTCGGCGGGATGCTGCGCCGCATGGGCCTCGAGCTGCCGATCTCGATCATCGGGATGGTCGGGCTCGTCACCGTCACGCAGATCCTTGTCCAGCTCACCGACGCGCTCTCCGGCGAGGTCCTCGGCAACTTCCAAGACGACATCTCCGAGTTCGGAGCCGTGGTCGCCACCCTCAGCCACCTCAACGGCGGCACGTCTACCGCTTTCGTGGTCTTCGTCCTCGGGCTGGTCACCGTGCTCGCCGGGCTGATCCTCGTGGCCGAGCTCGTTGTGCGCTCCGCGCTTATCTACATCGTCGTCGCCCTCGCCCCGCTCGTGTTCGCCGCCCGACTTTGGCCCGCCACTCGCGGCGCCAGCCGCAAGCTCCTCGACCTGCTCGTCGCACTCATCGTGTCGAAGCTCGTCATCGCCATCGCACTGTCCGTCGCAGCTGCGGCCGCGGTCGGCGCCGGTTCGGGTGGCGAGGTCACGGCGTTGCCCGAACCGGAGGTGTTCGCCGAGGACCCCGGCGGGTCGGTCACCCAGGCCGTTGGCATATTGCTCACCGCCGCGGCGGCGTTCGGTGTCTCCGCGTTCTCGCCGTTGCTGATCGCCCGGCTCCTACCGCTCACCGAGGGAGCGCTCGTCGCCCAAGGCGTGAAGGGCGGACCGGTTCGGGCGGGCCAGCAGGGGATGATGGCCGCCAACACCGTCCAGATGGTGTCGGGTCGGCGCTACAGCCAGATCGCCAACGGCAAGGCAGCTGCATCGGGCGCCAACGGTGCCGCGCTCCCGGCGGGCGGTGGCGGTGCGGCTGCATCCAAGGCCGGCGCGGCCGGAGGCGCGGGTGGGGGTGCCGCAGCGGGCGGAGCCGGCGCTGCTGGTGCAGCGGCTGGGCCTGTAGCCGTCGCAGTCGTCGGCGCTCAGGCGGCAGCCAAGGGCGTCAAGAAGGGCGCGTCAGCGGCAACTGGGACCGCGGAAGCCGCGTCCGACGCCAGCGACGCAGGGTCCAGCTCCGGGTCGGGGTCCTCTGGTCCGGCGTCGAGACGCCCCGAACGACCAGCCAGGCCGCCGGGGTCGGGCCGCAACGGTCAAGGGCCACAGCGAGGAGGTCGGCCCGATGCGAGCTGAACGTATCGAGCGCACCTACAAGCTGGAACCGCTCGACACCTCCGGCGTGTTCCTCGGCCTCGGCGTCGTGCAGTGCGGGCTCCTCGGCGCAGGGATCGTCCTCGGTGTCGGCGCGCTGACCATCGGCGCTCCACTGCCTGTCGCAGCGGTGCCGGTCGTGGTGTCCGCCGCGGTGAGCTTCACCCGCATCGGTGGTCACGCCAGCTGGGAGTGGCTGCCCCTGCTCGTGGGCTGGCTGGCCGCCCGTTTGCGACGCGGTCGGCGCTGGCAGGCACCGCTGCCGCTGTGGACCGACGGGGATGATCCCGCGCCGATGCCACCGTGCCTCGACGGCATCGACATCGTCGACATCGACTGGCGGGCTGGAAGCCGCCTCGGTGCCTTCCGCGACGGTCACCGCCGAACCCTCACAGCGGTTATCCCGGTGTCGGGTCCACAGTTCGTCGTCGAACCCAGGGGTGAACAGGAACGACTCCTCGCGGCTTGGGGCGACCTGCTCGGACAGTTCGCGGTCGAACGAGGCGTCGTCTCGCACCTCTCGTGGTCGGACCTCGCCCGGCCGTCGGGCATGGGCGACCACATCACCTGGCTCGACAGCGATCAGCGCGGCAACCCCGTGCCGGGCGCCGCTGAGTCGTACCGAGAGCTGCTCGAGGACGGCACGACCACGGCGATCAACCACGAAGCCGTCGTCACCATCACCGTTGCGAAGGAACGCCTCTCCCGTCACCGCACCAGCGCTGGCAACGCCGACGACCACCTCCGTCGAGCGCTCATCACGTCCGTCGAAGCGCTGCTCCGTGGTCTGCGCTCCGCGGCGCTCAGCGCCGGTGATCCGCTCGACGCGGCGGGTCTCCAGCGGCTGATCCGTTCTCGGATCGATCCGGTCAGCGCCCGGCCGCGAGCGAGACGAGGACGTCTCGTCGAACGTCTTGCCCTCGTCCGCGCTGCCACGGCTGGCCCACTCGTTCTCGACGCCGGATGGCGGGACATCCAGGTCGATGCCGCGCATCACCGCACCTGGTGGGTCGGTACCTGGCCCCGCCTCGCTGTTCCCCCGGCATGGCTCGAACCGTTCCTGTCGAGCGGCGGGATCACGCGGTCGATGACCGTCTACTTCCAGCCGGTCCCGACCCATCAGAGCCGGCGCCGCATCGAACGCGACCTGGTGAAGCTCGAGTCCGACGCCATCACCAAGGAGGACAAGGGTCGACGGGTCGACGCTCGCCACCGGCGAGCCACCCAAGCGCTGCTCGACCGCGAGGAGGAGCTCGTCGCCGGCTACCCCGAGATGGGCTACGCCGGGCTGGTCACCGTGTCGGCCCGAACCCAAGAGGAGCTCGACGAACAGGCCGAGGTCGTCGAGCAGCTCGCCCGTGAGACCGGCATGGACCTGCGGGTCCTCGACGCCCGTCAAGACATCGCGTGGGCCGCGTCGCTGCCCCTCGGTCTCGCCCCCTCCACGTTGCTGGCGTCATGAACCGGGCATCGCTTCGCCTCAACTTCCACCGCGGCACGACCGCGCACGTGGCCAGCATCTACCCGTTCTCGGTCCAGGGCTCGTTCGGACACCGGGGCACCTACGTCGGCCTCGACCTCCTCGCCGGAGGAGGCGAGTTCTGCTGGGACCCCTTCGAGGCATACGCCGCTGGGCTGGTCACCAACCCCAACGGCTGGGTCCTCGGCGAACCCGGCAACGGCAAGTCCGCCCTCGTCAAGTGCCTCCTGTGGCGCCAAGCCGCCGTCTACGGGACCGGCAACGCCGGACGCTGGATTGCCATCGCCGACCCGAAGGGCGAGTACGCGTCGCTCGCTGAGCACCTCGGTCTCACCACCGTGCGGCTCAGCCCGGGCGGCACCGCCACCATCAACCCGCTCGCTCCCGGTCCCGCGGCCGAACACGAGCCCGAGGACCGCCAGATCCTCCGACGCGCCGAGATGTGCACCGCGCTCGTCGCCACCGTCCTCGAACGCAACCTCACCCAGCTCGAGGACGCCGTCGTGTTCGCTGCGGTCGAACAACTCACCGCCGCGCCACTCGTCGAGCCGACACTCACCGACGTCGCCCACCTCGTCGCCGACCCCACCGATCAGATGGCCGAACGGCTCCGGTCCCACGGCCGGGACCTCGCGGCCGAGACGAGCAACGTCGCCTACGCCCTCGACAAGCTCCTGTCCCGCTCCCTGCGCGGCATGTTCGACGGGCGTTCCACGGTCCCGCTTCGCTGGGACGGCCCTGGCGTCGTACTCGACCTGTCGGCGGTGCCGCTCGACTCCGAGGCTCTCCCGCTGGTGATGGTCGCCACCGCCGGGTGGTTCCAACAGCTGATGGCGTGTCCCGGACCGCAACGCATCCAGGTCCTCGACGAAGCCTGGGCACTGCTCGGCAACCGCCACACCGCGGGCTACCTCCAGACCTGCTTCAAGCTCGGCCGCACCTACGGCGTTGCCAACCTGTGTATCACCCACCGGGCATCCGACCTCGTCGCCCAAGCCGACGACGGCACCGCCACCAGCAAGATCGCCGCCGGGCTGCTCGCCGACTCGGCCACCAAGATCATCCTCCGCCAAGCCCCAGACCAGCTCGACGCCGCGGTCGCTCACTTCGGGCTCACCGAACCCGAAGCCTCGATCGTCGGACAGCTCACCCGAGGCCGTGCCCTGTGGAAGCTCGGTGGCCGAACGGCCGTTGTCCACCACGTCCTCGGCCCGAGCGAAGCCGCGATCTGCGACACCGATGCCCGGATGAACGCGAGGCAGGCCGGCGAGGTCGAGGCGGCGTGACATGTACGACCGCGAAGCGCTCCTCGCCGCCACCGACCTCGCCGCGCTCGCCGACGACCTCATCGGCGGCCACGTCGGAACCGCCCGCAGCCCGATGTGGACCTGCCCCAACCCGAACCACGCCCAGACTGGCCGCACCCCGCCGCTCAGCATCTTCCGCGGCCACCAAGGCGACCAACGGTGGCGTTGCCACGGTTGCGGCGACGGCGGCTCGGCCATCGACCTCGTTATCGCCTGCAAGGGCGGCACCGTGCGCGACGCCCTTGAGTTCCTCGCGGATCGAGTCGGGCACCACGACCAGGGAACCGACTGGCAGCCGTCCCGCCAACCGGCAACCGCGCAGCGGCCGATGATGCCCGGCTGTCGGGATTCCGAAGGGCTCCAGCGCTACGTCGACGAGTGCGCCGAACGGCTGTGGAAGCCCGAAGGACGAGCGATCCGACGGTGGCTCACCAACGTCCGCGCCATCCCCGCCGATGTCCTCGCCCAGAACCGCATCGGTGTCGATCTCGGTGCTCGCTACCAGGACCGCCCCGACGGCATGCCCCGAGCCCACGGAGCAGTCCTTCCGACGATCGTCGAAGGTCGGGCCGTCTACGCCCAGATCCGCGTGCCGCACCCCGATCCTGACCGGCCCCGGTACCTCAACCCGAGAGCTGACCTCGCCGCCAACCCAAAGCTCACCAGGATGCGTCCCGCCGAGTGCCGACACCCCGAGGTCATCGTGACCGAAGGCGCGATCGACGCGCTCTCCGCGGCCACAGCCGGCTACCGGGCCGTCGGCGTGCTCAGCGCCACCTACGGCGACGAGTCCGTCGCCCTCGCGCTCGCTCGTCTCCCACACCCGCTGGTCTTGGCCTTCGACGCCGACGACGCAGGCCAAGCCGGAGCCGACCGACTCGCCACGCTCCTCGAGGCACGAGACCGGACCCCTGTCCGACTCGACCTCGATACCGGTGACCTCAACGACGCGATGCGTCGCTCGGACGACTGGCCCTCTCGCCTCGAGTCCGCCGTCGATCAGGCGATGGCAACCCGTTCGGTCGGGGCCGGGGTGGAGCGGTGACCCTTCACTGCGGGAGGAGCGCGGCCCCCATCGCGTCCACACCGAGACGGCCAACCATGCAGGTCGTCATCGCCACGACCAGGTACGGCACCCACGGTCCTGCAAGGGCGTAGGGCGGGTCGTCGTCGAAGGTCATCGTCGCCCGGCGAGCGGATAGGTCGGGGTGGATCTCGCGGATGCCCGCATACCAGACCGAGGCCCAGGCTCCCTCGAACCACACCAGCAGTCGTCGGTCGGTGGCGAGGATGCGTAGACCGCCAAGTGAACGCCACTGCGGAGCTGCCAGCCGCTCCGCCTCCGCACGTGCTCGGCGCCGTGCGGAACCCGCTGCCAGTGCCGTCGTCGCGAACAGAAGCGGCCCACCGAACGCAACGACCCGGGGCTCGTCGTAGAAGACGTCGATCGCCAGGAACCGCCACCCATCGGCCGACAGATCCGCATGGAGGGCCTCGCCGGGATCCAGGAGAACCGGACTCGCGAGGACCGGAAGATCGCCGCCCGCACTGATGTGCCCCGCAAGCTGGACCGCGAGGCCCCACTCGCTGTCAGATCCCCGGACCCCCCCCCCCCCCCCCCGCCCCCCCGGCCCCGGGGGGGTGTGAAGGTGAGGGCGAGGGGCGCACGAATCCCTGTGGCAGGGGGGGCGCCCCGGACTGGACCTGGTCGCCCGTATCCATTGCCTGGTCGAGGCGGGTGAACATCTCTCGCGCTGCTCTTCGCATGCTGCGGACCCGATAAGTGGGCAATCTGCTCGGCCCGTGATACACCTGGTGTGCTCTTCCCCCGATGGCGGCGCCCCCCTGTCCCCTCCCCGGCCCCCCGCGGGGGCCGCCGCCGAACGTGGACGTCTCCTCGTTCAGGTCGCCTGCTTCATCCACGACAGGGGTAGAAGCGACATCGCGCACTGCAATCGTCAGCGTGAGGGCCTGCTGAAACGGGATCGCGTGCTCCTCGGGGTTGAAGGGTTCCGACTCGAGGGGCCCGGCGGGGCCCCCCAAAACCCAAAAAAAGGAGGTGGTGAGGGGGACTCGAGCTCTTCCGCTCGCGTGATGATCGCATCGAACTTCGCCTTCGTCTCCTGTGCTTCGGCGATCGCGATGTTGACGGCAGCTTCGTTCTCGACCGCCTTCGTCTTTGCCTTCTCGCCTGCTGGGTGAAGGGGGGCCGAGGATCAGGGCTCCAGCATTCCGCCGCCGCCCTGCTTCCGCCACCGAGGAAGGCAGGGTCGCGTTCGTCGCGGCGCCCAGGCGTCAGATCGCGGTACCGGTGCTCGCTGTTGCGAACGTGGTGACAGCCGTGGTCAGGCCAGCGCTGATTCCGACTCCGGTGACGGCTGACCCTGCGATTCCGCGCATCCACGCGATGGCGTCCTGCCCGAGGCTCTTGTCGAGGCTGACCTGGCCTGCGATCGCGTCGAGACCGTCCACGAGGATTCTCCCGGGGGCGCCCCGGGGGCCCGCCCCCCCGCGGGCCCCCGCCCCCCCCCCGCCTCGTCCCCCCCCTGGGGCCCCCCCCCCCCCCCCCCCCCCGCCCCCGCCCCCGCCCCCCACCACCCCCACGGGGGGGGCCCCCCCGCGGGGGGCGCCCCCCCCACCCCACACCCCCCCCCGCGGGCCGCCGCGTCGACAACACAGTGGATCAAGTATCGGCAGGGATTCCGCCGCTGTTGAGGTCGGCGGACGCCGCGGCGGCGAAGAAGAGCGCGGTTTTCTCGGCGTTTCGCGGCTTACCTGGGTATGGAACGCGATGGGCTTGGGGTGTTCGAGGTCCTGGTGCTCGTGCTGGCCGGGGCAGCGCTGTTGGTCGTCGGGGTCGTGTGGGCGGGCGCATCCCTGGCGCTGCTGCTGTCGGGGGCGCCCCAAGGGGTCGCCTTCTCGGCGGCTGCTGACGCCACCGGTGGCCTGCCCTCGAACCTGGCCGCACCGGCCGCTGCTTGGCCGGCGCCCTACGACCAGGCGTTGCCGGGGGCGCCGCTCTACTGGCTGAGCACCGGGATAGCTGGAGCGATCGTGGCGACGATCGTCGGGCTTGGCGTCCGCTGGTTCAGCCGCTCGAAGGTGGGGACGACCCGCCGTCGGCCGCTCGGTGTGGATGCCCGGCCTCGGTTCGCGCGGCATCGGGACCTGCGGGCACTGCTCGTCCGGGAACCGGTCGCAGGTCGGTTCGTAGTGGCCCGGTTCGGTCGGTGGCTCGTCGCCACCGAGCCGTCGCCGCTGCAAGGCGCTCAGCCGAAGCATCGGTTCGGTGAACCGCGCCGGGGCGACCGAGGAGCCGTCGCTCTGGTCGGGCCGTCGCGGTCGGGCAAGACGACTGCTGCGGTGGCCGGGATCTTGGAGTGGCAGGGGCCGGCGGTCCTGTCGTCGGTGAAGGCAGATCTGCTCGGAGCCACCCAGGGATGGCGCTCCAGCGTCGGCGAGGTGCGGATCTACGACCCGATGTCGTCGTCTATCCCGAAGGGGACGACTGCGCTGTGGTCACCGTTGCAGCAGGCGGGCACGGTCGCCGGGGCGCAGCGGGCGGCGCGAGCGCTTTGCGACGCGGCGCCTCGTGGTGGGGTCGAGGGCGGCATGGACTTCTGGTTGGCGCAGGCCGAGATCCTGCTGTCGGGCCTGCTGTTCATCGCCCATCACGGCCACCGGGACATGGGCGCGGTGTGCCAGTGGGTGTTCTCCCAGGACCGCCCGACCGATGCCGGTGACGGCGAGGTCTACGACGCCATCAAGCCGTTGCTCAACTCGAACAACAGCGCCGTGTCGAACGGCGCCAGCGATGTCCACCAGAGCCTCAAGTCGGTGTGGCAGATGGAGGACCGCACCCGCTCGTCGATCTACGCCACCACCCAGACCGTGGTGTGGCCGTGGTCCGACCCTGGGGTCGCGGCGTCGGCTCGCCCCGCCCATGTCCCACCCGGGAAGGGCCGTCGACCCAAGCCCGGCAAGGAAGGAGACGGCCAGATCGATCTCGGTTGGCTGCTCGACGAGCGGAGGCAGAACACCGTCTACCTGTGCTCGCCGATCGAGGACCAGCGCCGGCTGGCCCCGGCGTTCGGCGGTCTGCTCAACGACCTGATCAACCAGGCGTACCGCCACGTCGCAGAGACCGGAAAGCCCCTCGACCCGCCGCTGCTGGTGGTGATCGACGAGGCCGGCAACACGCCGCTGCGGTCGCTGCCGGAGTACGCGTCGACCCTCGCCGGCATCGGCGTGCTGCTGGTGACGATCTGGCAGAGCCTCGCCCAGCTAAACGCCGCCTACGGCCCGCAGTCCGACACGATCCTCACCAACCACCTCACCAAGGTCATGTACGCCGGGCTGTCCGATCCGGCGTCGCTCGGCTACGTCGATCGGATCCTCGGCCAGGCCGAGGTCGACACCCGGTCGCGCACGGCGGCCGAGCGGCTCAACGGTGGCTCGGACCAGTACTCGACGACCCAGGTCCCGCTCGCCCCCGCCCACGTGTTGCGCCAGATGCGACCCGGCGATGCGCTCCTGGTCCACGGAACCCTGCCGCCGGCGCATGTCCGCACCCGGCCGTTCTATGCGACACCGCATCTGGCTGAGCGCGCGGCCATGGAGCCGGGCAAGCAGTGCAGCGAGCGGGAGGCGGCAGCGTGAAGCCGTTCCTGCGTCCCACATCTCGTGCGCGGCTGGCCCCAGCCGGTTGGACGTCCGAACCGGCCGGGCAGTGGGCGGGTCGTGAGGTCGAGGTCGTCTACGACCCTCGACAGCACCAGGTCGTGCTGTGTCGCAACGACCCTGGGGATCGCACCCGCGCCGAGCTGGCCGGTGCCGGCTACCGACGGTGCGCCAGCGACGGAACCCAGGAGATGTGGGTCCGCGACCGCAATGCGGAGACCGCTGCCGCGCTGGAACGCGAGACCGGACAGCAGCACCGCCCGCCTGCGGTAGCGATGGAAGGCCGCGGGCTGTGACGACGATGCTCCGCTGGGGCGGCCGGTCGTGGCGGTAGCTTGTGTCCAGCGATCGGAGCACGCGCCGCACTCCATCCGAACAGCTCTGGCTCTTCGACATCGAGCTCCCTCCCACCGAAGCCGACACAACGGCAAAGGAGGCGATTCGCGATGAACCGCTACGGCCAGCTCGTCCTCGAGCACAACCGGACCCACCGCCCGGACGCCTATTCGCAGATCCCGGACCCCGACGACTTCTTCACCGAGGCCGGAGAGACGATCGCAACCGCGATCAGCGACCTGCGCGACCAGATCCTCGGCCAACCCCGAACCAACGAGAACCTCGAGGCCTACCGGCACCGCAGCTACCAGGCGTGGTCGACCGCCGAGGAGATCGTCCTGACGGACCACCACCTCCTCCAACCGGAGACGACCGAGACGACGGACGAGGACTGGGACGACGATCAGGAGCTGGCGGACCGCTACCAGCTCCTGGCCGAGATCAACCAGATCATCAACCAGCCCCTGTAGCCCCTGTCGTCCCGACCCCGACCGGGGCCGCGGCAACAGGCGGCGATGCCTCGTCCGCCCAGCGCGAACCGTTCCGACCGGCGAGCCAGGACGACCTCGCCCCACCGGGTGCCACGGCCAAGCTGCGCGCCAACCTCGATGCGCTCGAGATCGTGCGCCGCTGCCGCGACGAGGACCGTGCGGCGAATCCGGCTGAACAGGTAGCGCTCGCCCGGTGGGCCGGGTGGGGGTCGATCCCCCAGGTGTTCGACGACGCCGCCGAGCGCTTCGCCGCCGAGCGAGCTCAGATCCGTCAGCTTCTCGGCACCGAGGAGGCGTGGAGCCAGGCCCGTCGCACCACCCTCAACGCTCACTACACCTCGGCGTCGGTCGTCACCGCCATGTGGTCCGCCGTTCGTGACCTGGGTGTCGACGGGCCGGTCCGGGTGCTCGAGCCGGGCTGCGGGTCGGGGAACTTCTTGGGGTTCGCTCCGCCCGATGCTGTGCTCACCGGGGTCGAGCTGGACGCCACCACGGCGGCGATCGCCCGCCACCTCTACGGTGCCCGCGCCACCATCCACAACGGCGCGTTCGAAGACCTCCGCGTCGAGGACGGCGCGTTCGACGTGGTGATCGGCAACGTGCCGTTCGCCAAGGTCACCCCGCACGACCCTCACCACAACCGGGGCCGCCACGCCCTGCACAACTACTTCCTCCTCAAGTCGCTCCACCTCACCCGACCCGGCGGGCTCGTCGTCGCCCTCACCTCCCGCTACACCCTCGACGCCCGCAACTCGGCTGCGCGCCGAGAGATGGCGATGCTCGCCGATCTCGTCGGCGCCGTTCGGCTCCCCGAGCGCGCCTTCGCCCGAAGCTCGGGCACCGATGTCGTCGTCGACCTGCTGGTCCTGCGCCGTCGACTTCCCGGGGCCGAGCCGATGGGCCCCGCGTGGGAACACGTCGTACCCATCGCCCTCCCCGCAATCGGTGCGAACACGGACCAGGGGAGCGGTGAGCCCCTGGAGGTCAACGAGTACTTCGACGCCCACCCCGACCGAGTCCTCGGTGACTTGGCCGCGGCTCGAGGCATGTACCGCGACCACGAGCTCACCGTCACCCCCAACGGCGACCTGGAGGCCCAACTCCCGGCTGCGCTGCAACGACTTGTCGCCGACGCCACCTCCGCGGGTCTCCGCTTCTTCGCCTCCCCACCGAGCACCATCTCGCGCCGTCAGGCGCCCGAGGTTGCCACCGGCACCTTCGATCTCACCCACGCCCAAGACGGCAGCTTCGTCACGAACACCGAGGGCGACATCGCGCAGCTCCACGGCGGCGCCGCGGTCACCTACCAACCCCGCGTCGCCAAGGACCGCCCCGAACTGGCTCGCCTGATCGGCCTACGCGACGCCGCCCGCTCCGTGCTCGGCGTCCAGCTCGACGGCGGAAGCGAGGACGACCTGCGCGCCGCTCAACAGGTCCTCGCCGGTCGCTACGACAGCTACCGACGTGTGCACGGGCCGATCAACCGTTCCAGTCAGGCCCGCACCGGGCGCCGCGACCCCGAGACCGGTGAGGAGCTGTACCGCAGGGTCCGGCCCCGCATGGGTGGGTTCCGAGAAGACCCCGACTGGCCGCTCGTCGCCGCCCTCGAGGTGTTCGACGACGAGACCCAACAAGCCCGGCCCGCCGCCATCTTCTCCGAGCGGATCATCGACCCACCGCATGAGCGCCACTCCGTCGACAGCCCCGACGAAGCCGTCGCCGTGTGCCTCGACGAGTCCGGCCGGGTCTCGCTCGAACGGGCAGCGGAGCTTCTCGGGCTCGATGCCCCCACTACGAGGCAACGCCTCGGCCGTCTCGTCTACGACGAGCCCGGCACCGACCGGCTCATCCCCGCCGCCGAATACCTGTCGGGCAACGTGCGCACCAAGCTCGACGCCGCCCGCGTCGCCGCGGCCGACGACCCCCGCTACCGGGTCAACGTCGCGGACCTCGAAGCCGTCCTGCCCCGCCAGCTCGAACCGGCCGACATCACCGCCCGCCTCGGTTCACCGTGGATCCCCAGCCGTGACGTCGAATCCTTCGCTGGCGAAGTGCTCGACGCAACGGTCGATGTCGAACACCTCCCACAGCTCGGCCACTGGTCCGCTCGACTCCGCGACGGCAGCCGTCGCAGCGTCGCCCTCACCTCCGAATGGGGCACCTCGCGCGCCGATGCGATCACGTTGCTCGACGCCGCGCTCAACCAACGGCTCCACACCGTCACCGACGCCACTGACGACGGACGGCGGGTCCGCAACGACGCCGAGACCCTCGCTGCCCGCGACAAGCAGGAAGCCCTCACAACGCGGTTCTCGACCTGGGTGTGGGAGGACCCCACCCGCGCCGAACGCCTCGCCACCACCTACAACGACCTGTTCTCCTCGACCGTGCTCCCACAACACGATGGCAGCCACCTCACCCTTCCCGGCCTCGCCGGGAGCTTCACGCCCCGCGATCACCAACGCGCCGCAGTGGCCCGGGTCCTCACTGACGGCCGCACCCTGCTCGCACACGCCATAGGGGCCGGCAAGACCGCCACCATGGTCATGGCGGCGATGGAGCTACGCCGACTCGGATCAGCGTCGAAGCCCGCGGTCGTGGTCCCCAACCACATGCTCGAGCAGTTCTCCCGGGAGTGGCTTCAGATCTACCCGACCGCCCGGATCCTCGTCGCCGATCGGGAACGGCTGTCGAAGGGCCGGCGTAAGGAGTTCGTCGCCCGCGCCGCCACCGGCGACTGGGACGGCATCGTGTTCACCCAGTCCGGCTTCGCACGCGTACCTCTCGGGGCCGACCTGATGCGCGAATACATGGCCGGTGAGCTCGAAACAGCCCGCGCTGCGCTCGCCGGATCCCGTGACGGCAAGGGCCTGTCGGTCAAGAAGCTCGAACGGCGCATCGCCCAGATGGAGGAGAACTACAAGCGGCTCCTCGCCGAGCACACCAAGGACGACGGCGTCCGCTTCGAGGAGACCGGCATCGATTTCCTCTTCTGTGATGAGGCCCACGCCTATAAGAACCGGCGCGTCGACTCCAGCATCGACGGTGCCGCCAACACCGGTTCGCAGCGAGCCCAGGACCTCGACTCCAAGCTGTGGGCGCTGCGCCGCGCCCACGGGCCGAGGGTGGCGGTGTTCGCCACGGCTACCCCGGTGGCGAACTCGATGGCCGAGCTGTGGGTGATGCAGACCTATCTGCAACCCGACCAGCTCGAAGCGGTCGGCCTGCGACCCTTCGACGCGTGGGCCGCCACGTTCGGCCGGACCCACACCGCTCTCGAGCTGGCACCCGACGGGTCGTCCTATCGGATGCAGACCCGCTTCGCCCGGTTCCAGAACGTCCCCGAACTACTCACCCTCTACCGCCAGGTCGCCGACGTACGCACCCTCGACGACCTCGACCTCCCCACCCCCGCCATCGCGGGCGGACAGGCCGAGACGGTCGTGGTCGACCCGAGCGACAACCTCGTCGACTACGTGCTCCTCCTAGCGGCGCGGGCCGAACGCATCCGCAACCGGGCCGTCGACCCCTCCGAGGACAACATGTTGAAGGTCACCGGCGACGGACGCCGCGCCGCGCTCGACCTCCGCCTCATCGGCCTGGAAGCACCGACCGAGCAGGCCAAGCTCGACGTCGCCGCCCAACACATCTCGGCGATCCACCACGCCACCCGTGACCACCGCTACGCCGATGATCACGGCCAGCTCACCCTGCGCCCCGGTGCTCTCCAGCTCGTGTTCTGCGACGTGTCCACCCCAGCAGGTGACGGCTGGAACGCGTACGACGAACTGAAGTCGCTGCTGGTTCGGAGGGGTGTCGAGGCCGGTGCGATTCGCTACATGCAGTCCGCCCAGACCGACCAGGCCAAGGCCAACCTGTTCGCCGCCTGCCGTGACGGCACCATCGCCGTGCTCATCGGTTCCACCGAGACCATGGGAGTCGGCACCAACGTCCAGACCCGCGCCATCGCCATGCACCACCTCGACGCCCCCTGGCGACCAGCCGACATCGAACAGCGAGACGGCCGCATCCTCCGCCAGGGCAACCAGAACTCCGAGGTCCGCATCCTTCGCTACGTCACCGAAGGAAGCTTCGACACCTACATGTGGCAGACCCTCGAACGGAAGGCCGCGTTCATCGCTCAGGTAACCCGCGGCGACCTGCCCGACCGCGACGTCGATGACATCGGCGACCAGGCCCTGTCCTTCGCGGAGGTGAAGGCCCTCGCCACCGGCGACCCGCTCGTGTTGGAGAAGGCCGCCGTCGACGCAGACGTCGCCCGGCTCACCCGCCTCGAACGCGCCCACCAAGACGACCAGCACCGCCTCCGCCGCACCCACGACACCGCCACCACCCGCGCCGAACGGCTTTCCGGCAGGGCCGCGCAGCTCGAGGGAGTGTTGGAACGAGTCGTGGACACACGCGGCGACCGCTTCGCCATGACCATCGACGGCCACCGGCACTCCAAGCGAGTCGAGGCCGGCGAACACCTCCAACGACTGATGGCCGACCGGCTCGACCAGACCCCGCCCGAGACCAACGGCCCGACCATCGAGGTCGGAGCCCTCGCCGGACTCGCCGTCACCGCCCAAGCCGTCACCACCATCGACGACGAGATCCGCCTCGCCGTCGCCGACGCCCACATCGAGGTCACCTACCCGGCGCTCGACTGGAAGCGCAGCGAGCCCACCAACCTCATCACCCGCCTCGAACGCCAGATCCAACGCCTGCCCGACACCTTGACGTCCCTCCAGGCCGAAGTCGACACGGCTCGAGGCGAAGCCGACCGTGCCGCCGCCCGCATCGGCGCGCCGTGGGACCGCGCCGACGAGCTCGCCGGACTGCGCCGCCGACAAGGCGAGATCAACGACACGCTCACCGCCGCAGCCAACCCGGAAGCAGTCGAGACACCCTTGACTGCGACCAATCCCGCGCCACCATCGGCACCGCCACCCCGAGGTGACGGTCTCTCTCTGTGACGATTCCCTGGTCAGCATGGGCCAAACGGCCTACCCTCGTGACTCATGTGCGACTGGACTTCGACCGAGCGGCCCGAGTGGGTCGGGCCAGGTCGAGGGCTCTGTCGGCGGGGGAGCAGCGGGCAACGGACCTCGGTCCACCCTCCTATCAGCGACCTCCCGGCGGCAGACCATGGGCACGGAGCACTCCGGTAACGGAAGCGAGCCACCCGGCCAGCGAACGAGGCCCGTTGCGGGCCTCCGACTTCGACCCCTGCCCCCGTGCGCTGACCCAGCGTTCCCGGTCCTGCACGACTACTTCGAGATGGTCTACGGACCGCTGATCGGTCCTACCTCGACCCTTCTGGCCAGGGCGCTCAATCGTCACCTCGCCGATGCCGGTGGCCCGGTCACCGTCTGCCCGATCGAGCTGTCGCTCGAGCTCGGCCTGCGGGCCAGCCGCGGTGAGCCGATCGGCACCACGTCGTCGTTGACCAAGGCCATCAAGCGCCTTCGAGACCACCGCCTGGTCCAGCAGGTCGACTCCGACACGCTGGGCGTCGTGGTCGAGGTACCACCCCTCTCGTCCCGAGCCCTCAGCAAGCTCCCCGACTCGGTACGGCGCGCCCACATCCAGTTCGTCCAGTAGCAGCGCTGCGCTCGAGGGTGTCGTCCTCGCGGTCGCCGTCACAGGGGTGGCGTACGATCGGAAGGTCGGGTTGACGCGAGCCAAGGGGGCCGGGGTACCTGGCGGATGGTCACCTGATGAACAAGCCCTGCTCACACAAATGCGCCTTCTAAGCCCTGAGCGGCCCACGTCCCAAGATCTGAGAACTGACAAGAGCGGAGCGCGTCGAGCCCCCTGGGTCCCCTCCCTGGTGATCGATCCCGTCGAGTCCTGGAACGAGCGTTCATGACGGCGGTTGGAACAACACGAGCCAGGGCCGTTCCCGAGGAGGGCATGCTCGTCCGCGCCCGGGGCCGCATGTGGGTCGTCACCCGACGCGACGACCCCTCCATCGAGGCCGACGAGCTCGGCTCCGATCGGTTCCCGGCCCAGCATGTCCTCGAGCTGTCCTCGGTCGAGGACGATGCCCGAGGCGAGACCATCAAGCTCGTCTGGGAGGCCGAGCCGGGCACGCAGATGTTCGATTCGGGCGACCTGCCGGCGGTCACCGCCGAGGGCTTCGACGATCCCGAGATCTTCGATGCGTACCTCGACGCGGTCCGCTGGGGTGCGATCACCAACGCGGACTCGAAGGCGCTCCAGTCGCCGTTCCGGTCTGGCATCGCCATCCAGGACCACCAGCTGGCCCCACTGGCCCGAGCCCTCGCGATGGCCCGGGTGTCGCTCCTCGTCGCCGACGACGTCGGTCTCGGCAAGACGATCGAGGCCGGGCTGATCGCACAGGAGCTCCGCCTCCGGCACCAGGCCGACACGATCATGGTGGTCTGCCCGCCAAACCTGTGCGGCAAGTGGCAGGCGGAGATGGACGAGAAGTTCGGCCTCCGCTTCGAGATCATCGACTCCGACGCGGTGAAGCGGATCCGCCGGCAGTTCGGCCCCGCAGCCAACCCGTTCGTCCAGTACCCGCTGATGATCGTGTCGGGCGCGTGGCTGAAGCTGCCGGCGCAGCAGGCGCGCCTCGACGAGATCCTCTCGCCCGACCGGAACGACTTCCGGCGGACGTTCGACCTGCTGATCGTTGATGAGGCCCACCAGGCGGCGCCGGCCGCGGTCGGTCGGTACGCCCAGGAGTCGAAATACACAAAGCTGCTGAGGCGGCTCGTGCCCCACTTCGAGCATCGCGTGTTCCTCACCGCCACACCGCACAACGGTTACTCCGAGTCCTTCCAGGCGCTGCTCGAGCTGGTCGACCCGCTCCGGTACGCGCGGGGAGTCGAACCTGACGAGCGGCAGCTGCACACGTCGACGATGGTGCGGCGGCTGAAGTCGGAGCTGCGCGACGAGCTCCCCGTCGACGTGCACGGGCGCAAGCCGTTCCCGATCCGCAAGATCGACGAGGACACCACGCTCGTCGTCACGATGCCCGACGACGAGATCCAGGGCCTCGCGCTCCTCGACCGCTACCGCGACGCACTGCGGTCCGCCGCCGGAGGGCCGAAGGCGAAGGCCCAACGGGCCGCTGCCGAGTTCATCACCCTCCTGCTCAAGAAGCGCTTCCTGTCCTCGCCGACTGCGTTCGCCGAGACGATCGAGACCCACGCCGAGACGGTGCGCGGCGGTCAGGCCGCAGACGACTGGTCCGAGGACGCGCTGCGAGGGACCTACAGCCGGGTCGACGACGACTACGACACCGACGACGACCTCGACGAGGCCACAGCAGATGCGGTTGCCGGCCAATCGTCGGCCACCGGCCGATCAGCGGAGGCCGATGAACTGCTGGACGAGCTCCTCCAGTGGGGCGCCGATCACCGAGGCCGGGAGGACGCCAAGACCCGACGGCTGTTCGAGCTCATCGAGGAAGTGTGTGAGCCCTCGGGCGGCTGGAACGACCAACGCATCATCGTGTTCACCGAGTACCGGGACACGCTCGACTACCTACGGGACCTGTGCGCAGCGAAGGGCTGGCTGACCTCCGACACCGGTGAAGGCACCGGCCGGGTCGAGTTCGTCTTCGGCGGCATGGACAAGCAGCGCCGCGCCGAGATCATCCGCGACTTCAACTACGACCCGGCCCACACCCCGGTGCGGGTGCTCTTCGCAACCGACACCGCCAGCGAGGGCATCGACCTCCACAAGCGCTGCCACCGCCTCGTGCACATGGAAGTCCCGTTCAACCCCAATCGGCTCGAGCAGCGCAACGGCCGCATCGACCGGTACGGCCAGCCGAACGAGGAGGTCTGGATCTACCACTTCCTCGGGCGAGACAGCCGAGGCAAGGCCGTCGACGACATGGACTTCCTCGTCCGAGTCGCCAAGAAGATCAACGAGATCCGTGAAGACCTCGGCTCGGCGTCGCCGGTGCTCGCCACCCAGATCGAGGAGCGCCTCCTCGGCGGTTCGACCACGATCAACGAGGCCGAGATCGAGCGCCGCAAGGGCAAGACCGCCCGGCTGCTGCTCTCCCGGGAGCGCAAGCTCGCCGCCGAGCTGGCCGACATCCGCTCCAGGCTCACCGACTCCACCACCGAGCTCGGCCTCAACCCCGATCGCGTCAAGCGGGTCGTCGACGCCGGCCTGCAACTCACACGACAAGCACCGCTCCGCCCTGGAGAGATCCGAGTCGGGACCGACGTCATCGACGACGGACTCTTCGACGTCGGCCCGCTCGCCGAGACCTGGGCTGACACGACCCAGTTCCACTGGGACCCCGTCGCCGAGGCCGAACGTCCCATCACCTTCGACCACGAGCTCGCGGCCCGGCTCGACCAGATGGTGGTCTACGCCCACCTCGGTCATCCGCTCGTTTCCCGCTGCCTCCGGCTCCTCCGATCGAAGACCTGGCAGGACGGCTCCTCCGGCGTCCATCGGGTCACGGCGCGGATGGCACCGGTCGACCAGCTCACCGTCGTCGCCCACGCACGGGTCGTCATCACCGGCGGCGACGGCGCACGACTCCACGAAGAGATCGCCCCCGCCGCACTCACCTGGAACGACGGCAAGGTCGACTACCTTGGCGTCAACGCCACCAACGACGTAATCGAGCTGGAGACTCACGGCGTCGCCCCGACGCATGTGCAGGCGATGCTCGCCGACCTCTGGCCCAAGCTCGAACCGAGAGTACGCACGGCGATCACGAACCGGGCTGAGGAGGTCGCCCGCCAGCGGAACAACCGACTCGATGCCCGACGTGACGAGGAGAAGAACACGCTCGCCGAACGGCTCAACCAGCTGCAGCAGGATCTGCAGCGGAGCCTGTCCGAGCAAGGCAAGAGCATGCAGCTCGAGTTGCCGCTCGAGGGCTACTCCAAGCGGGAGCAGTACCAGATCGAACGGGACTGGGCCGCTATGCAAGCCCGCCTCGATCGCATCCCAGGCGACATCGTCACCGAGCAGGCCGCCATCGACCGCCGTTACCAGGACCGCACCCGGTACACGTTCCCCATCGCCGTCACTTTCCTCGTCCCTGAGGGCCGGCGATGAGCCCCCGAGGAGTCCGACGAGGCCGGTTCATCCCGAGAACAGATGGCGCCGCCGCGCACCAGGACTGGCTGTCGCTGTGCGCGCCGACACTCCCGTTCCTCTCCGTCCCGGTCCTCACTGACGCGTTCGAGACCGGCCCCCTCCACATCGACCGAGATCTGCGAGCCGCCGCCATCAGCCGGTGGGAAGGCGGCGACCTCGACGACGGTGCTGTCGACGACCGAGATCGAACCACCTGGGTCGAGTGGCTCCTGACTGACCTGCTCGGGTTCGACGACCGAGTCGCCAAGACCGACCGCTTCACCACCGCCGGAACCGAACCCGGCACCAGCGTCACCGCCACCTACGCCATCCTCGACGACCCGACCCAGCCGACCACGAGCACCGCCAGGCTCCTCGTCCTCGTCCTCCCCGCCGGCACCAGCCCCGACGGGCGAGGTGGCGACGCATGGTCGGCGACCTGGACCCAGCGGATGGCGCTCCTCCTCCGTCGAACCGGCGTCGAGCTCGGCATGGTCACCGACGGCGACCTCATCCGCATCGTCTGGGCCAAGCAGGACATCTCGACGGGCCACGCCACCTGGCGGGCCTCCCTGTTCTCGTCTGAGCGGGACCACCTCGACGCCCTGTGGTCGGTCTTCTCCGCCCGCCAGTTCTTCGCCGCGCACCCCGACGAGCAACCCGAAGCCCTCCTTCAGCGCTCGCTCGCCGCCGAAGCCGAAGTCACCTCGACCCTCGGGCACCAGGTGCGCCGTGCCGTCGAGCTGCTCGTCACCAGTCTCGACCGCGCCGACCGCGACCCGGAGACCCCGCGCTTCCTCGACGGCGTCCCACCGGGTGAGGTCTACGAAGCGGCCGTGACCGTCCTCATGCGGCTGGTATTCGTCCTCGCCGCCGAGGAGAACGGACTCCTCCCGCTCAACCGGACCCTGTACGCCGACCAGTACGCCATCTCCACGCTGCGCGGCCAGCTCGAGGACGACGCCCGCCTCGGCCGAGAGCGCCTCGAACAACGATCCTCCGGCTGGCACCGGATCCTGGCCGTGACCCGAGCGGTCCACGGCGGACTCACCCACGAGCAGATCGCGATCACCGCCTATGGCGGCAACCTCTTCGATCCCGACCGGTACCCGTTCCTCGAAGGACGCCCAGACGACGGCACGAACTGGTGGCAGGACCCGGGCCGTCCGCCGCTCGTCGACGACCTCACCATCCTCGAGATCATGCGGGCCCTCCAGGTGCTCCAGTTGTCCCAGACCGACACGCGGACGCTGTCCTACAAGAACCTCGAGGTTGAACAGATCGGCCACGTCTACGAGGGCCTCCTCGACCACAGCGCCGTCAGCTCCGGCGACGCCACGTTCCTCGGCATCGTCGGCAAGCAGGGCGAAGAGCCCGAACTCGAGCTGAGGATCCTGGAAGAGAAGCTGCTCGCCGGTCGCGACAAGCTCGCCACCTACCTGGCCGGCAAGGACGTCACCGGCCACACCAAGAACAAGATCAAGACCCTCCTCGAAGCCGACCAGGCCGCCGGACGCCTCGCCGCGCTCCGGGCAGCCTGCGGCGGTGACCAGACGCTCGCCGACCGCGTCGCGCCTTTCCTCGGCGTACTCCGTGACGACCTCCGCGGCTACCCGCTCGTCTTCCCACCCGGTTCGATCTACGTCACCCAGACCGGTAGCCGGCGCGACTCTGGGACCGCTTACACCACCAAGCACCTCGCTGACGAGGTCGTCGAACACGCGCTGGCGCCCCTCTGCTACTCGCCCGGGCCGCAGGACACCCGAGACACCGATCAGTGGCAACCGCGCTCGTCGCAGGAGATCCTCGACCTCAAGGTCTGCGACATGGCCGTTGGATCCGGCGCCATCCTCGTGGCCGCCTGCCGCTACCTCGCCGACGTGCTCATCGAAGCCCGCATCGCTGAAGGCGCGATTGACGCCGCCGACCTCTCCTCCGCCGGTGACGACCCCGCACGCAACACCCACCGCGTCCAAGCCATGCGAGAGGTCGCCGAACGGTGCTGCTACGGCGTCGACCGCAACCCGATGGCCGTCGAGATGGCCAAGATGAGCTTTTGGCTCGTCACCATGGCCCAGGACCGGCCATTCACCTACCTCGACCACAACCTGCAGGCCGGCGACAGCCTCCTCGGCATCACCGATCTCGACCAGCTCCGGGCCCTCCACCTCAATCCCGCCTTCGGCCGGGCAAGACCGGTCGGCCTCCCCGGCATCGATCCGGCCTCCACGTGGGCCGAGATCGCGCCGCTCGTCGACCAGGCGATCGAGCTGCGCCGCCTCGTCGAAGAGGCAGCGAGCGAAACCGCTCGCGATACGGCCTACAAGGCCGAGCTGACCACCCAGGCCAGTCGGGCCCTCGCCATCGCCAACGCCATCGCCGACCTGGTCGTGGGGTGTGCGCTCTCGTCCAGCGGCAACAACGTTGACAAGGCGCTCGACGACCAACTCCGCACAAACGCCTCGGCCCTTGTCGACGCCATCAAGTTGATCGGTGACGATGGCGAAGCTGATCTTGCGGATCTGCGTCGGGTGAGCCGGCGGCTGCTCGACGCTGGCCGACCGGACGATGCGCCCTCGCGGTCACCGCTGCACTGGCCACTGCGGTTCCCGGAAGTCTTCGACGAGGAACGCCGAGGCTTCGATGCGATCGTTGGGAACCCGCCGTTCATCGGCGGGCAGAAGCTCACCGGGGCGGCCGGAACCGACTATCGGGACCACATCATCTCCTGGCTCGCCAACGGGCAGAAGGGCTCCGCCGACCTCGTTGCCTACTTCTTTCTCCTCGCTGGCCAGCTCGGTCGGTCGATCGGCCTCCTCGGTACGAACACGATCGCCCAGGGTGACACCAGCGAGGTCGGTCTTGGGCAGCTGATTGACGCAGGATGGACCATTCATCGGGCGGTCTCATCGACGCAGTGGCCAGGTGGCGAGTCTCTTGAGATCGCAAAGGTCTGGCTGAGTCGCACGATCGATTTGGCCGATGGCGCGGTCCTCGACGGTCGGGTTGCGCCAGCCGGGATCGACCGGATGCTGTATCCGTCCGCACGATCCGGATGGGAGAAGCAGCGCCTCAAGGAAAACGAGGGGTCGGCGATTGTCGGTTCCTACGTTCTTGGGCTTGGCTTCACGATGACGCCGGAGGAGGCGGCTGACCTCATCGCCAAGGACCCCCGCAACGAGGAGGTTCTCTTCCCGTACATCGTCGGCGAAGATCTCAACCAGTCGCCAAGCCACGCCGCATCACGCTGGATAATCAACTTTGCCGACTGGGACGAGGACGTAGCTCGGACATACCCGGACTGCTTCTCCATCGTTGAGGAGAAGGTCAAGCCGGATCGACTGTCCAAGAGTCCGAAGACCTATCCGCACGCGACGAAGCACTGGTGGCAGTACGAGCGTCCGCGCACTGAGCTGTACCAACTGCTCGGTGGCCTACGTCGCGTGGCAGCCATCTCTGTGGTGAGCAAGGCGGTCATGCCAGTTCTGGTCACCACAGGGCCGGTCTTCGCACACCGGACTGTGGTGTTCCCGTTCGAGGACTACGCGACCTTCGGTGTACTGGTGTCGGACTTCCATCGTCGATGGGCCATCCGCTACTCGAGCACGCTCGAGACTCGCGTGAACTACTCACCTTCTGATTGCTTCGCGACCTTTCCCCGCCCGAACCGTATCCAAGCCGTAGCGGATGCCGCTGAGCGGCTCGACGAGTTCCGCTCGAGCTACATGACCCATCAAGGTCTTGGGCTGACCGACACCTACAACCGAGTCCACGATTCAAACTGCGAGGAGAGCAAGATCGCAGCGCTGCGTCTTCTTCACTCGGATGTCGACTACGCCGTGCGAGACGCATACGGCTGGTCGGAACTCCTTCCCGACCTACAGCACGGGTTCCACGAGGTTCGTGGCCAAGGGCTTCGATACACGTTTAGTCCCGATGTTGCTGACGAAGTGCTTGAGCTTCTCCTGGAGGAGAACAAGCGGAGGTACATGTCGGAGTCAAGCAAGAAGCCGGTTGGCAAGTCGGCAACCGGATCGAAGGATCAGACGTCGTTGTTTGAGGGCGAGGATTGATGGCAGCGCGAAGGAAGACCTCCCGAAGTCGGCGCCGCCTCGTCCGAACGTCCCCCCTCCACGTAGTGACCCGACGCTGCCTGCTCCGGCCCCCGCGGTCCTGCGCGATGAATTCGTCGATCGGATCTCCCGGGATCTGCTCGGGCCCGGTGATGGCCCTACCGAGCGCATCCGGGGATCGGGTGGCGCCACGCGAGTTCGCGATCGATACCTGGTGGGGCTGCTCGCCCCGCTTGACACGGTGGCGTTCGACGAAGGCCGTGACGACGACAACTCTGCCGAGGGCGAGGCTGAGGAGGGCGACGCGTCGTTCCCCGAGCGGGTGCAGTCGTCGGGAACGCTCTTCCCGTCGTCGATCGGCCTGTCGTGCACCGTGGAGGGTGCGGTCGATGAGCTGTCGGTCGAGTGTCGGTGGGGTCGGTATCGCAAGGAGCTCGGCCCGGAGACCCACGAGAAGACGGGGCACAAGATCCCGTGGTGGCAGCGTGAGCCGTGTCGACACACCGTGTCGGTGCCTCTCACCGAAGGGCCCGTAGCGGTCGAGGTCGCTCCGCAGGATCAGGCGGGCGTGTGGTTGCGGGGCCGGGTCGAGTCGATCACCGACACCTCTGGCGTCAAGTGGTGGCTGGTCACGATCTTTCTCGTCAACGAGCAGCTGAACCCGCTGCAGAACAAGGACGAGGCCTGGCTGTTTCAGGTTGAGTTCACGGTTACCGCCCCTGGACACCCGGCGCCGTTCGCCGGGCGGGCCGAGGTGGTCGGCGGACCGACCGTCCCCGACCGGGACAAGGCCGAGGTCGCGCAGCTCGACATGCAGTATCGCGACCTCGTCGAGTTCGCCGTCGGGCACGGCACGTCGGTCCACTGCGAGCCACTCCCTGCCAACCCGCAGCGAGCGACGTTGGTCAAGACGGTGACGATCCGTCGTTCGAGGTCGCCCGCACCGATGCTCCCGACCCCGCATCGGTTCCCGAGCTCGCCGGCCTGGTTGTCGACATGAAGGAGTTGTCGGAGCTCCCCGTCAACCAACTGCGGGACGCGTTGGAGCCACTCGCCAAGGGTTACGAAGCGTGGCTCAAGCGTGAGAAGAAGCGACTCGCAGCGGGCGACGATCGGCTGGGCGGACACGACGTCGAAGGCGACGCTGCGATCGGTGAAGCCCGGAAGGTTGCCGCCGCCATCCAGACCGGCATCGATCGGGTGTGCAGCGACCCAGATGCGCTCGAGGCCTTCCGGTACGCCAACGCCACGATGTGGCAGCAGCGCATCCACTCCATCGCAGCCGGGAAGCGCAGCGAGCAGGCCCGCTCCGGCGACAAGCCGGATCGGCTCAGCGCCGCCGTCGCCGCTATCGACATCCCGAAGAACCGTTCGTGGCGTCCGTTCCAGCTCGCCTTCGTGCTCCTGAACGTGCCGTCGCTCGTCGAGCCGAACCACGCCGAACGCCGACGCCCAGGCCTGATCGATCTCCTGTACTTCCCGACCGGTGGCGGCAAGACCGAGGCCTACCTCGGTTTGGTCGCGTTCACGTTCGGCATCCGTCGCCTGCAGGGCGGCATCACGGGTGATGACGGCAAGGTCTACGAGGGCAACGGCGGCATGGCCGTGTTCATGCGCTACACCCTGCGGCTGCTCACGTCGCAGCAGATCCAGCGCGCTGCGGCCCTTGTGTGTGCAGCGGAGCAGGAACGTCAGCGTCGAGCTGCGTCGGAGCCCCGCTACGGGTCGGGGGATCCGATCCGCCTCGGGATGTGGGTCGGTGGCGGCGTGTCGCAGAACCGGATCGACGATGCCGCCGAGGCGATCCGGGAGGCGCACGACCGCGGGCGCGTCTACGGCGCATCACCGAAGCAGCTGGTGTCGTGCCCGTGGTGCGGGACCCGAACGGGTGCGCAGGATCTGACGCTCGACTCCGACACCCGGCGGGCGCTGCTCTATTGCCCCGACACCACCGGGGAGTGTCCCTTCACTGCGGCGAAGGCGCCGGGGGAGGGGATCCCGCTGGTCACGGTCGATGACGACATCTACCGGCTGCTGCCGGCCTTCGTCATTGCCACGGTCGACAAGTTCGCTCAGGTCCCGTGGGAGCCGCGAGCGAAGTTGTTGTTCGGCCAGGTCGAACGGCGGTGCTCGCGGCACGGCTTCCGGCATCCGGACACCGATAAGCGCATTGGGTGCACGGCCGACACTCACCCGAAGCGCGGGAACCGCGCCGCGGCGTCTACGTCGAACGTCAACCGGTTCCGTCCTCCGGATCTCATCCTCCAGGACGAGCTCCACCTCATCACCGGACCTCTCGGCACCATGGTCGGCCTGTACGAGACGGCCATCGACAAGCTCTCGTCGTGGGAGGTCGGCGGCCATATCTCCCGACCCAAGGTCGTCGCGTCGACCGCCACGATCCGCCGGGCCCGCGACCAGGGCTATGCCCTGTTCTGGCGAAACCTGCGGGTCTTCCCGCCGCCCGTGCTCGACGCCTCCCGCCAGTTCTTCGCCGAGCAGACACCGACGAGCGCGTCACCCGGCCGCCTCTACCTGGGGATCTGCGCACGAGGCATCCGGCTGAAGCAGGTTCAGGTGCGGGCCATGACCGCCATCCTGGCCGCCGGGTTCGCCCTCTGGAACCGGTACGGCGCAGCCGCCGACCCCTACCTGACCGCTGTCGGCTACTTCAACACCCTCCGCGAGCTGGCCGGCATGCGCCGCATGGCTGATGACGAGCTGCGTGCCCTGCTCCAACGCCAGCACCTCTGGTCGCCATCGGTCGACCCACGATTCCGGCTGCGAGTCGAAGAGCTCACCTCCCGGGTGCAGTCATCGGAGATCCCCGAGGCCCTCGACCGCCTCGGCACCGCCTTCGACCCGGACAACCCGCAGGCCGACCCGATCGACCTCCTCCTCGCAACCAACATGCTGTCCGTCGGCGTCGACGTGCCTCGCCTCGGCTGCATGGTCGTCGTCGGTCAACCGAAGCAGACCGCCGAGTACATCCAGGCCACCTCCCGTGTCGGTCGTGAACGCGACAAGCCCGGCGTCGTCGTCACCCTCTACAACTGGGCCCGACCGAGAGACGTCTCCCCACTACGAGACCTTCGAGCACTACCACGCCACCTTCTACCGGCGGGTCGAACCGCTGTCGGTCACGCCGTTCTCGCCACGAGCACTCGACCGTGCGCTCACCGCAGTGCTCGTCTCCGAGGCCCGCCACCTTCCGGGTGCGTTCAACCTGAACCGCCAGGCCACCGACTTCGATCGGTTCTCTCCGCTCGCCGCCGACCTGATCGTCTCGATCAAGGACCGCGGCGAGGAGGTGTCCGGGAAGACGACCTTCGCCATCGTCCTCGACGGCGAAGTCCAGCGCCGGTACGACGCATGGCAGCAGCAGATCGTCGACAAGGCCGGCGCGCTCACGTACCGCCGCATCAGCGGGGGAGGGAACACCTACCTGCTCCGCAAACCGGAGGAAGATCCAGCCTGGGGGTTGTGGACACTTCCGAACTCACTGCGTGAGACCGAGCCGAACGTGAACCTGATCATCGAGTCCCACCGTCCGTCGGCCGGCTGGCGAGGAGCCGAACCCGACTTCCCGCCGGCCCCGCCACCGACGTCACCCGACGACGAAGACGAGACTGTCGAAGCCGCCGATGTCGAGGACATGCCCGAGGACACCGAAGGGCTCGAAGACGAGGACTTCGGCCTCGACACCGACACCGGATCGGAGACGGCATGAGCACCACACCTCCGACCACCGCCGCCCCGCCCGCGACCGGCGGGCGACGCGAGCCACGCCGCGTGGGTGCGGTTCGTCCGTCACAGCTCATCCACACCTACGGCGTCGGATCGCTCGTCGAGCTCCCCAACTTCTCCGTCATCGTCTCGGGCATCGACCGATGGGACCGGCGCTTCCAGGCCCAGGTTCCCGAACCACGACTCGTCGAAGCCCTACGAACCGTGTGCGGCCCGCAGCTCGGCGCGCTCTACCACGCACCCCGGGAGCAGGAGACGGCCAACTATTGGGACGACTGGGCCTGGATCGGCGTCCCCGCCTACCCGTTCCCACGGTGGATGCGCTGCACCAAGTGCAAGGTCCTCGCCCGCATCGACCAAGGCGTGTTCGAGCCCGACGTCGACCCGGTGCGCACCCACAAGTCCCGCTTCTTCCACCAGTGCGGCGGCAAGAAGCACCTCGCCCAGCCGGTGCGCGTTGTCGCTGCCTGCGCCAAGGGCCACCTCGACGACTTCCCGTGGTTGGAGCTCGTCCACCTCGATCGGCCGTGCACCAAGCCCGACGAGATCCACCTCGAGCTCCACGACCTTCCCGGCGGCGCCCGTGCCACCGAGCAGAAGGCACGCTGCCGGGAGTGCGGCCAGGACTTCGTCGTCCGCCAAGCGTTCACGCAGCGCGCCGCGGCGATCATGCCCGGCTGCCGTGGGCGACACCCGCACCTGCACAGCTTCGACCCGAAGGGCTGCGACCAGCAGCTCGTCGCCCAGCTGGTCGGCGCGTCGAACGCGTGGTTCGCCTGCCAGATGTCGGCACTTTCCCTGCCCGCCGGCGGATCCGACCTCGATCAGCTCGTCGTCGACCTCTGGCACCTGCTCGAGCCCATCACCGACAAGATCATCCTCGGGCCCATGCTCAACACCCAGGACCTCGCACCGCTTCGGGCCTACGACCCCGACGACGTGTGGAAGTCCATCGAGAAGAAGCGCAATGGCCCCGACGGGGACCCCGACGACCTCCTCCTGCCGGAGTGGCAGATCCTCACCGACCCGAACCCCCCGTCGACGCCGGACTTCCACGCCACCATCCAGCCGACCCCACCGAAGTACGCCCCGTCGCTCGCCGGTGTCGTCGCCGTCGACCGACTCCGCGAAGTCGCCGCCCTCTACGGATTTACCCGGATCGCCGCCGCGGACGACGACGACCCACAGGGCCACGTCATCGCCCACCGAGCCCGGATCTGTGCCAACGACCGGCCCGAGTGGCTCCCGGCGACCGAGAACCGCGGCGAGGGCATCTTCTTCCAGCTTCCCGAAGCGACCGTCGTCGGCTGGGAGAGCACCTACGTCTCCTCCGGGCGGTACTCCCACCTTCAGACCGCCCACAAGGCATGGCGCGCGAACCGCGGTCTCGACCCCGCACTTGGCATGCCGCCACCCCGCTACCTGCTGCTCCACTCCATCGCACATGTGCTGATCAACGAGATCTCCGTCGAGTGTGGCTACAACGCCGCTTCGATCCGAGAGCGGATCTACTCCCGAGGCCCGAACCACCCGGCCGGCGCAATGGCCGGCATCCTGCTCTACACCGCAGCGCCCGACAGTGAAGGCACTCTCGGCGGGCTCGTCGCGCTGTCCGATCCTGCGGAACTCGAGCGCCTCCTCGACCAAGCGATCGCCCGGGCCCGGCTCTGCACCGCCGACCCCCACTGTGCTGACCACACCCCCGGCGACCACGACGACAAGCTTCACGGCGCCGCCTGTGCCACCTGCCTGTTCGTCCCAGAGACCTCGTGCGAACGAGGGAACAAGTACCTCGACCGGGCGGTGATCACCGACACCCTCTCGACGACCGGGATCGCCTACCCGTGGACCTAGCGGACGTGGTCGCTGCGCTGGTCATCGGCGCGCCCCCGGCGGCGGTCGAGGCCATCGCCGATGCCATCGAGAACGTCGCCGCGCCCGGGCCTGCCGCGGACGCGCTGGTGTCGGCCGCAGTACCGCAGCCCCACACTCGAAGCCAGGCACTGGAGCTGTCGAAGTCGTGGCAAACCGCAGCACCGCACACATCAGGGGAGGCGCTCGCGCTGGCGCTCCGATCCGCTGCTCGGTCGGTCCGAACCGTTCGCAGCACCCAGACCGTCGAGCTCGTGTGGTCGGGCCCGTCGACGGACGTCGTGATGCGTCCGACCATCGAGGCGCTTCGCGATGTCTGCCGCCAGGCGACGCGCACGCTCGTCCTCTCGTCGTTCTCGGCCTCGCCGCACGCCGATCTGCTCAACGAACTCAGGTCGGCCGCAGACCGAGGTGTCGACATCACCATCATCCTCGAGACCACCTCGGCCAACGCCCAGAACCTCGGTGGAGCCGGTGCCGCCGGCGCCTTCGCCGAGATCCTGGACCAGATCCACCTCTACGCCTGGCCCGATGAACAGCGCCCCGACAAGTACGCAGCGATGCACTTCAAGGCGGCCGTGGCCGACCGCCACGCCGCCTTCGTGTCAAGCGCCAACCTCAGCGCGGCGGCATTCGAGCGGAGCATGGAGCTCGGCATCCTCGTCGTGGGCGAGCCGCTCCCCGGAAGGCTGGAGAGCCACCTGTGCGGACTCATCGTCGCTGGGCATCTCAAGAAGGTGTCGCCATGACCATCGACGACATCTGGGCCGCCTACGCCGACACGCGAGTCACGATCCACCTCCCAGAGGGCTCGATCGTGGTCACGCCCACCGACGGCGGCGATGGAACGCTCGACGAAACCTGGCACGTGATCACCGCCCACAACCCTGAGTCGGTCCAGCTGTCTGACGAGGAGAACCAGCGCCGCCACGACGAACTGGTCGAGGCCTTGATCGCCGCCGGGCGGGTCGTCGTTCCCGCTGCGGGCCAGGGTTTGGACGGCAGGTGGCCAGCGGAGGAGAGCGTCGCTGTCCGGGGCATCGACACGGCTGCAGCCGTCGAACTCGGTCGACAGTTCGGCCAACTTGCGATCTTCCGGGCCGGGCCCGATCGAATCTTCGTGATCGACTGCCACGACGCTGCGGTCCGATCCTCTCGACCGATCGCCGTCACTCGGCTACACAGCGATGAGCATTGAAGGAAGGAACGAGGCGTGGGATTCCTGACCCCCATGTACGAGCTGGGCGAATACCTGGCCTGGACGCGCAATGGCGAGATCCAGTTGCCCGACTTCCAGCGGGGATACAAGTGGGAGGACGAGCGGATCCGCCAACTCCTCGTGACCGTGCTTCGGGGCCACCCACTCGGCGCAGTGATGCTCCTCAAGACCGGGAACGCGCAGGTCAGGTTCAAGCCTCGAGCCATCGAGAGCGTCGACCTCCCGTCCGGAACCGAGGCGAAGTTCCTGCTCCTCGATGGCCAGCAGCGGTTGACTTCGCTGACGCAGGCGCTCAGCGGCGACGGCAGCGTCAGCACGAAGGACGCACGAGGCAAGCTGCTCGACCGGCGCTACCTCATCCACATGGAGACAGCGCTCGCCGACAGCCACCGTGTCGATGAGGCACTCATCTCGATCCCATCCGACGGGGTCGTGCGGTCGAACTTCGGCAAGGACGTCGTGCTCGACCTCAGCGATCACGATCGACAGCGGGTCCAGGGATACTTCCCCCTGCACCTGCTCTACGGGGACTTCATGAGCTGGATCCTCGACCTCGAGGACCGAGAGCTCGGCAAGGCGTTCCACGAGCGGTTCATCAAGCCGGCCACCACCTACGACATCCCGGCGATCGTGCTCGACGAGGACACGGACAAGGCGGCGGTCGCCACGGTGTTCGAGAAGGTCAACATCGGTGGCCTCCCGCTCAATGTCTTCGAGCTTCTCACCGCTGTCTTTGCTGGCGACGCTGGCTACTTCGCCGAGACCGGCGAGGACTTCCGGCTCAACGACGACTGGAAGGAGACCCAGCTCAAGTGGAGCGCGTATCCCGTCCTGGCCGCCGTTGAGAACACCGACTTCCTGCAAGCCGTGACGATGCTCACGACCCGCAAGCGTCACCTCGCCGACACCAGCGAACGCCCTCCGGCGATCTCTGCCAAGCGAGAGGACGTCCTCCGGCTCACCCTCGACGACTACCTCGAATGGCGCGACCCACTTCGGGAGGCGTTCATCTGGGCGTCCACGTTCCTCGCCGACCGCCACATCTTCGCCCGGCGGGACGTGCCCTACCCGAAGCAGCTCGTGCCGCTCGCAGCGATCAAGGTCGTGCTCGGCAACCAGGCAGACCTGATCGGCGTCAGCGACCGTCTCGTGCGCTGGTTCTGGTCGGGCGTCCTCGGCGAGCTCTACGGCTCGGCCATCGAGACCCGCTTCGCCCGCGACATCGAGATGGTCCCCGACTGGGCGGTGGACGACGCGAAGGCCACGCCCAGGACGGTGCAGGACGCCAACTTCACCGAGTCCCGACTCCACTCACTGCGCACGCGGAACGCCGCGGCGTACAAGGGGATCGCCGCGCTGATCCTCGGTGCCGGCGCCCGAGACTGGATGGAGGACAAGGCGCTCGACATGGTCCAGTACGTCGACCTCCAGGTCGACATCCACCACGTGTTCCCCCAGAAGTGGTGCAACGACAACGGCATCGACGACGAACACCGAGAGAGCATCGTCAACAAGACGACCATCAGTGCGAGGACCAACCGGACGATCGGCGGGGCCGCACCGTCGTCCTACCTCAAGGTCATCGAGCAACGTGCCCAGATCGAGACGGACAAGCTCGACGGGCTCCTCGGCAGCCACCTCGTGCCGGCGGAGTCGCTGCGCTCCGACGACTTCGACGGCTACTTCACGAAGCGACGGGAGGCGCTGTGCCAGCTCGTCGAGGCGGCTATCGGCAAGTCGGTGCAGCGAGACATCGACCAGGGTTACGCCGAGGAGGACTCCGCCCAGTTCGAGCCCGAGGAGCTTGTCGACGAGTCAATAACCGTCAGCGATGCTGTGTAGCAGGTGTCCAGCCCGGCGGTCGTAGGCTGCCGACTGCCGTTCGGGGTCCAATTTCCACGTCGACAACCAGCCGCGGCTTACCTTCTGCAGTGAGGAGGCTGCGTGGGAACCTGCTCAGCGTTCCCAGTGCTTTCGGGTAGGCGCCCGATGGTCCGCCTGAGCGTGCGGGTGGCTCGAACGCATGCGAAGACGATCGCTCGCTGCCGGCGGTACCGCTACATGTAGTGGGCGTACTGGCGTGCGGTCGCGCCTTCGACTGGAAGATGACGCAGGATGGCTCGGACCTTCGCCGAGGCTTGGAGGGTGATCGGGAGATGCCCATCGAGCTGGCTCTGGTTCCAGTTGAGCTTGGTGAGGGAAAGCGTCTCTGCGGCGAGCCGGCGGGGGTCGACGGTTCCCTCGACGGGGCGGAGCAGGAGCGGGGTCGGGATGTACATCCCTGGGTAGGTCCCGTAGAAGCTGATGCTGCCCTTCGTGTACAGGAGCAGCCGGTCCCTCGAGAGGCTGAGCATCGTTCCGCGGAGGGGCGGCCGCTCGCCGTGCCGGAAGAGACGGATCGGGTGTTGTCGTGAGACCCAGACGAGCTCGACGAGGTCGACTCTCGCGTCCTCGGCTGCTCCCTCGATGCCGGCTCGTTCCTCAGCGGTGAAGCGCGAACTCTTGTGGACGACGAGGCGAGCCGGAAAGGTCAAGTGCTCGCTTCTGTAGGCGTCCAGGGCTCTGGTGACCAGGTCGTGCGAGTCGGCCTCGGACAAGTGGGGGGCACGGTCGTCCTTCAGAACAGCGGCAGGGCCGCCGCTCACGACCATCCCTTCGCCCTTCTCGTTGAACAGCTGGGCGACGGAGGTGTGGACGCTCTGCTGATTTGCCGAGCGGTAGAACGAGATGCCGAGGTAGCAGGTCGTCGTGTCGGCGTACGAACGAACGAGCCGCCAGGGAGCGCCGCCCGCCTTGTAGTAGAGCGCCGTGTGGAGGTTCCACGCCCGCGTGGCCTCATCCTGCACAGCTCGTCGCTTGACACCAGGAGGGGGCTTGGCCTTCTCGCCCCATGTGCGCGGTCGCATGACCTGCAGCGGTTGCCCGAACCGGAGGGCGGCAGCCTTCAACTGGTCGTGGAAGTCAGGGAGCAGCGGCGGCGGAGTGTCCGCGACCTGTTCGTCCTCATCCACTTCCTCCGGGCTCACCGCCGTCTCATCCAGCACCTCGGGGCGCGTGCAGACGATGACGTCGCACCGCTCGTTGAGCGCGAGCCACTCGATCTCCGCAAGGTATGCCTCGACGGCTGCCTGGACCGCCGCAGCCGGGGTCAGGCCGCGCAGGCGGCGGAGAACCTTCGTAGAGATGGGGCGCTGGGTTCGCTCCTCGAACACGAGCATCGAGCGAAACGCCTGGTCCTGGTTGAACCCAGGAAACTCGGGGAACAAGTTCGCCTGCCACCACGTCTTGGCCTCCTTGGCGGCGATGGGCTCACGGGCGCGTTGCAGCCACCCGCGGGCACCACTGAGGTCAGCGTCCGGGCCGACGAACCCCACTCGGATCCGCTCGGGAGCGCGCTGGGTGCCGGCATCCAGCGGCCCATGCAGCCGAATGCCGAAGCGCGGATCGACGTGCTTGCCGCCAGCGCCGAACTCGAGTTCAGGCTCCTCCAGGACTATGCCGCGCATCAGCTCGCCTCCTCGTGCAGCGCCAAGAGCGAACCCGCCTGAGGCTCCGCCGTCTCGGGCCCCTCCTGTGGCAGCCTGCCCCACGATCGATCGTCGATTCCGTGATCGACATCGACGTTCGCGAGGAGCCCGAATCGAAGGCGTTGATCCGGCTCAGCGAAGAGGTTGACGTCGCCTCTGAAGTAGTCCGCCCAGAATCGAACGGAGCTCCTGACTGCCTCGTGACCCTCCAGCTTCTTGATCCCCTTGAGGTAGTCGGCCGCAAAGCGGGAGGGGCGTTGGCCATCGCGCGTGTAGTGATAGGTGGGGTTGAGAGCAAGGAACCATCCCTCCTCGAGCAGGAGGAACTGGTGCTCGACGGCGGAGTGCCGGTAGTAGACGGGCCGGGTGCCGGTTTCCTGGTCGAGCCGCGGTCCGAACACCTCACGCCCCTTTCCGCCGCGTTGCCCCACCTTTACTCGCCGGGCGGCGAGGTCCTGGGTTGCACGGAAGTACAGGTACCGGTGTCGTTCGTCCTCTCGCAGGTCGCTTCGGTGTAGTTCCTTGAGGGTTCCACCCAGCAGTCGCACGAGTAGCCGCGGGTCGTCGTCGGCATGCGATGTCTCGAGCTCGTCGGTCGCAAGTCGGTCCATGGCCCCCTCGACGAGGTGTATGAGCGGCGGCCGATCCAACGGACGGAAGGACCACAGCAGGCCATCGCGCCACGCGATGTCGTGGACCGGGGGTAGACCTGCCTCCCGCAACCGGTCATTCGCGTCTCGCCAGCGTCGGACCTTGGTGGGCGCGACGAAGACGCTGTCGGACCGATGCTCCACCGCGAGCAGGTTCGAGAAGAGCGTCTCCGGTTGCGGGGCAGGCCCCATGTAGAGACCGCTCTCCGCTACGGCCCAACCGACCAGGCGGTCCGCGGCAGAGGCATCGAAGCGGTCCTCGGTCGGATGGAACACGACGTTCCGGCTCCGTCGGCGAGCGATGTCGCCGTTGAACCACTCGTGGACGTTCTTGAACCACGCCTGTGAAGCCTCGACATCGACGACCACGAGGAGCACAGGCACGCCCACGTTCAGCCAATACTCCAGGTCCGCGGCCGTGCACCGGAACTTGAGGTTCCCCGATGCGTCCTGATCGACCGCGCTCCGCGCCTTGACCTGGACCAAGAGGAAGCGACCCGTTGGCGTCTCCGTGGCCGGCTCGACGATCTCGATATCCCCGTCGATTCCCACGTCGGAGATTGGGCGCTCGCGCCACACGTGCTTCATCTCGTTGACGACGCGGGCGCAGTGGAGCACGCCAGCCCGCTCGACGCGGGCCGTGCGACCGTGTGTCTTGCGATTGCTCTTGCTCACTGACGGGTGCCTGCCAGATGGTTCACGAATAGATCATGCGCAACCCCTGTGACAGTCATGGTAGTCGATCGTACGTTCGGCGATCACGTGTTCGATCCGCTGGTAGGTGATCGGGAGCCCTGCACCGACTCGAAGATCAGTGAGAGTCGGACCTCTGTGTCGGTCTCGGCGCACGTGCTGGCGCTCCGGACCGCATGGCGGCGACCGTGCGGTGGGCATGAAATCTGGCCCGCGGCTTCTACCGGGCCTTCTACCGAACCAGCGGCAACGGCGGGTCACCGGATGGTACGATGGCGCAAGGTCGAGGCGAAGAACCCCAGGTCAACGCCACAATCCGGCACGCAATGGTACGGGTCGGAATCTTGATCTGATCGCTCATAACCCGAAGGTCGCAGGTTCAAATCCTGCCCCCGCCACCACCGAAACGTAGTGATCGCAGGGCCTCCGAGGCTTCGGGGGTCTTGCGCCGTTTTGGGCCCGCTACCGGGTGTCTACCGACGCCTACCGCCTATGCGGCGATGCCCGATTCGCTGCTAGTGGTAAAATTGGCTGAGAGAAGTTGACCGAAAGCAGCGGCAGCGTCCTCTTGCATTCCGGGGATTACGTGCTGGTAGGTCGTCATGGTGAACGCGGGGTTCGCGTGGCCGAGCCGTTCGGAGACGACCTTGATCGGCACTCGGTCTCGCAGCAACAAGCTGGCGTGGGTGTGGCGCAGGTCGTGGAAACGGATCGGCGACACGTCGAGGTGGCGCTGGGCACGCTCGAACGCTTGGGACACGGTGTGGGGGTGTAGCGGTTTGCCGTCGGTTCGTGTGAACACGAGCCCATGGTCGTTGATACCACCGGAGGCAGCGAGATCGGCGGCTTGGTGGCGGCGCCAGTCGGCGAGCAGGGCGAGGGTCTCGGCGTCGAGGGCGACGTTGCGGCGGCTGGTGCGGGTCTTCAGCCGGGTGAACTCGAGCTGGTATCCGATAGCGATGAGGGCTTGGGTGATCTCGATTCGGCCAGTGTCGAAGTGGATGTCGTCCCAGCGCAGCCCGAGGACCTCGCCGCGCCGCATGCCGGTTGCCGCGGTGAGGCGGAACAGCATCGAATGCTGGCTCTGAGCGGTCGCGTCGATGAACGCACCGAGCTCGGCTGCTGTCCAAGACCTCGCCCGTCGAGCGGCCGAAGGATGGCTACGCGGGTCAGGCGGTTGCACGCCTGCAATAGGGCTCACCGCGAGCAGGCCACGGTCAACGGCGTCGCGCAGCGCAGAGCGCAGGAGCTGGTGGAGGTTGGCGATGGTCTTCGCAGCGAGAGGCCCGCCTCGTCGGCTGCCGGCGATGAGAAGCCGCTGGTAGAGCGAGCGGATGTGGTCGGCCCGCAGTCGCCGCAATGGGGTGTCGCCGAGGTGCGGCACCAGGTAGTGCTCCACGGCCTTGCAGTCGCGAGCGTGCGTCGACCGCGCGACGGTGACCTCTCGGGCGGGCAGCCACTGTCCCAGGAGGTAGTCGCCGAGCGTAATCGAGGACCCGGAACGGTGGCGGCGCTCATGCTGGGCGGTGAGCGTCCGGGCAACGCGCTCGGCGTCCGTGCGGTCTTCGCATCGGTGCCAGCGCCGCCGTTCACGCCCGGTGACGGGATTGCGGCCCTCGTAGATCACCGCGTAGTGAACGCCTCGCTTCTCCGTGACGTATGCCATTTCCCTGGTCCTCCGCTTCGTTGGGTGCTCGGTAGCGGAGTCGGTAGCAGCCGTAGAAGCGCCCGGCGAATTGTGGGCCGTGACCGGGACACGACCCCGGTGGTCGGGCCGGAGGTCCGGAAGCGGCCCGCTGCTTCGGACGCGTCAGCCGTCGTCTCCTCGGGGGCAACCACGTGCGTCGGATACCCATGGGGGGTATGCTAGCGAGCGTGCTGATCAAGGTGCGAAGCTCGACGTGGAGACCGCTCGGCGCCCTTTCGCACACGGGCTCGTCTCGATACGGTGCGTCGAGATGATCTGGCGTCGGTACCGCATCGTCTCGATCACGGCCTTGACCGTGATCGTCGCGGGTGGGCTGTTGTTGATGCACGGTCTCGACACCCATGGCAGTCAGATGCAGCCGGTAGCGACCGGCGAGATGAGTGCGGTCGATGGCAACGGTGGCCACGGGCTGGACCATCACGATGGCGAGGGCTCTCACTGCGAGGGTTGCATGGCCGGAGCGGTGATGGCTGCATGCGTTGCGGTCATCACGGTGTTCGCGTCGTGGTCGCTGATCCGTCACGTTCTCGGTGCCGCCAGATCGACCCCGCTGCTCACTTCGGGGCTCGACCGCGTCAGACGCACGGTCGACGTGTTCAAACCGCCTGGTCCGGTCTGGATCCGACTATCGGTCATGCGCTGTTGATGCCGCCCTTCCTTCACCTGTTCTGACGACGCGCGCGCTTCGCTCGTCGCCTCATCGATCCTGATTGAAAGGAGCGCGTCATGCGCCGATCACTTGTTGTTGTTGTGCTGTCCGTGTTTGCCCTCACCATTCTCTCTGCCTGTGGAGACGGTGAGAACGCAACGTCTTCGAACCCTCCTGTCGCCGATGGCGAGAGCCACGACGACCACGGTGAGTCGAGTCCCGCTGTCGAGGGGGCGCGACGGATCGAGGTGAACGCGACGTCGTTCGCGTTCGACCCCGACGAGATCGAGGTCACCGCCGGAGAGGACGTGGCCATCGTGTTGAGCTCTGAGGACATCCTCCACGACTTCACCGTCGATGGTCTCGACGTGCACGTCGCGGCTGAGCGTGGTGAGACCGCCGAGGGGGGCCTGCGAGCCGACGAGCCGGGGGAGTACACCTACTACTGCACCATCGCCGGGCACCGTGAAGCCGGAATGGCCGGCACCTTGATCGTGGAGGCTTCATGACCACCCCCGACCATTCGCACGACGGCCACGGGGGGCACGACCACGAGGCCCACCAGCATCACTCCGCGTACCAGGACCATGGCTCCCATGGCGGCCACGCGCATGGAGGCAAGCACGCCGGGCACCACACCGAGCAGTTCCGGCGCCGGTTCTGGTGGAGTCTGCTGCTGACGGTCCCGGTGGTGGCCACCAGTCACATGGTCATGGACTGGTTCGGCTACGAGCTGGACTTCTACGGCATCGAGTGGATCGGCCCGGTGTCGGGGTCGGTGATCTTCTTCTGGGCCGGGTGGCCGTTCCTCCAGGGTGGGCGGCAGGAGCTCAAGGACCGTCAGCCCGGGATGATGCTGCTCATCGCCATGGCCATCACCGTCGCCTACCTGGCGTCGATGGCAACGTCTCTCGACGCCTTCGACCTGGACTTCTGGTGGGAACTGGCGTTGCTGGTGACCATCATGTTGCTGGGTCACTGGCAGGAGATGAAGGCCCTCGGCCAAGCCCAAGACGCAGTGGCCGCGCTGGCTGAGCTGTTGCCCGATGAGGCCGAGCGCGTCCTCGACGACGGATCGGTGGAACCCGTAGCGATCGACGCGCTGCAGGCCAGCGATGTGGTGCTGGTCAGGTCTGGTGCCCGCGTCCCCGCTGATGGCGAGATCATCGACGGCTCGGCCGAGCTGGACGAGTCGATGATCACCGGCGAGTCCAAGCCGGTGGCCAAGGAGGTCGGTGACCGGGTGGTTGCTGGCACGGTGTCGACCGATTCCGCAATCCGGGTTCGCGTCGACGCGGTCGGCGAGGAGACCACCCTCGCTGGGATCCAGCGTTTGGTGGCCGAGGCGCAGGAGTCCCAGTCGCGCACCCAGGTGCTCGCGGATCGGGCTGCGGCGTTGTTGTTCTATGTCGCGGTCGGGGCTGCGGTCATCACCGCGGTGGTGTGGTCGCTGCTCGGTGACGGTGACGAGGCGGTGACCCGGGTGGTGACGGTGCTGATCATCTCGTGTCCGCATGCCCTGGGTTTGGCGATCCCGTTGACCACGTCGATTTCGTCGGCGTTGGCGGCCCGCAACGGGATCTTGGTCAAGGACCGCCTCGCCCTGGAGCAGAGCCGGACGGTCGATGCGTTCCTGTTCGACAAGACCGGCACCCTCACCAAGGGCGCCCACACTGTCGTCGGCGCCGCCGGTGCCGGGATCACCGACGACGAGGTACTGCGCCTCGCGGCCGCGGTGGAGTCCGACAGCGAGCACCCGCTCGCTCGGGCCATCGTTGCGGCCGCGACCGAACGCGGGGACGTCCCGAAGGCCACCGGGTTCCGGTCGGTCACCGGCCGCGGCGTGGAGGCCAGCGTCGACGGCGACATCTATTCGGTCGGCGGACCGAACATGGTGCGCGAACTGTCGCTCACCGAACCCGCCGCGCTCACCGAATGGTCCCAAGGTTGGAAGGACCGCGGTTCGTCGGTGCTGTACCTGGCTCGAGCCGATGCGATCCTCGGAGGCATCGCCGTCGAGGACGAGATCCGCCCCGAAGCACGTGCCGCGGTCGACGGGATCCAAGCCATGGGACGCCAGGTGGTGCTCATCACCGGCGACGCCCAACAGGTGGCCGACGCGGTCGGACGCGACCTCGGTGTCGACGAGGTGATGGCAGAGGTCCTCCCCGAGGACAAGGACGCCAAGGTCACCGAGCTACAGGGCCGTGGGCTCAAGGTGGCGATGGTCGGCGACGGCGTCAACGACGCCCCCGCCCTGGCCCGCGCCGATGTCGGCATCGCCATCGGAGCGGGCACTGACGTCGCCATCGAGTCGGCCGGTCTGATCCTCGCCAGCTCCGATCCGCGTGCGGTGGTCGGCATCATCCGGCTGTCCAAGGCCGCGTACCGCAAGAGCCTCCAGAACCTGTGGTGGGCCGCTGGCTACAACATCTTGGCCATCCCCATCGCCGCCGGAGCGCTTCAGTGGGCCGGCATCACCATGCCCCCGGCGCTGGCCGCCATCTTGATGAGCATCTCCACCATCGTTGTTGCCGCCAACGCGCAGCTCCTGCGTCGTGTCGAACTGCGACCCGAGGCGCTGGCCACCGACGCAAGCGAGACGGCCGAAGCGCCAGACCAACGCGTGGAAGGAACGAACCGGTGAACCGCCACGAAGCACATACGGGATCGGACCGAGGGCTGCTCGTCGCGCTGGCGATCTGTTGCGCCGGCCCGATGGTGTTGATCGTGGTCCTGACCTCGGTGGCGGGTGTCGCGCTGGGCCCGGCCGCAGCGTTGTCGCTCGGGATCGTTGCCGCAGGGGTGTGCGTCGCCGTCATGGTCCAACGCCACCGAGGACACGAGCACCGGCCATCCGATGCCGCCGACGGCCCGACCGCGCACGGCGCGGATCAGCCTGGAGGGTAGGGCTCGAACCCGTGCCGGTCCTGCTGTTTGCCCGTGCAAGAGAGCAGGGAGATGCCCTCGCCTCGCCTCGCCCGGGCCTGAGCCTGGCGGCCGCGCTTATACCCCGGGGGTATCTGAAAGGCTGTCGCTCATGGAACTACCGGAGGACACCGTTATCGATGTGACCCGCCGCTTGCGGCGGATCGAGGGTCAGCCGCGGGGTTGCAGCAGATGCTGGCCGAGGGCGTGATTGTCGTGAGGTGGTGACGCAGCTGTCGGCGGCTAACAAGGCGCTCGAGCAAGCCGGCTTCGTGATCGTGGCTGCCGGACTGACCTGGTGCCTGGAGGATGCCGAGCGCTCAGCTGCAGAGGGCTACGAGCTGGCCGACGTGCAGAAGATGTTCACAAGGCTGGCTTGAGCCACTGCGTTCGGGCAGCTATTCCAACCGAATCGGTTCCGCCTCCTGTGCTTCGTTGGACCGTTGACCGATCAAGGAGACTTGTCATGGAGATCCTCACCATCGAGACGAAGTCGCTCGGTGATCGCAGCTACCTGGTCATCGACGGCACCAAGGCCGCCGTCGTGGACCCCCAGCGCGACATTGACCGCGTGCTCGCCGAGCTGGAGGACCGAGAGCTCGAGCTGATCATCGTCCTCGAGACGCATCTGCACAACGACTATGTGACCGGCGGGTTCGAGCTGGCCGGCCGCACCGGTGTCACCTATGTGCTGCCCGGCGGCGACGAAGTCGACTTCGACCACGTCGGCGCCGCCGACGGCGACGAGTACCCGGTCGGCGACAGCGTCGTGTTGCGGGCGGTGCACACGCCCGGGCACACACCGCATCACATGTCATACGTCGTGGTCGATGGCGGTAAGCCGGTGGCGGTGTTCACCGGTGGATCGCTGCTCTACGGCACGGTCGGCAGGACCGACCTCATCAGCGACGACGCCACCGACGCTCTGACCCGGGCCCAGTACCGGTCGGCGCGCCGGCTCGCCGCCGAGCTGCCGGGCGAGGTGAGCGTGCACCCGACACACGGTTTCGGCAGCTTCTGCTCTGCGGCATCGTCCAGCGGGTCCGATTCCAGCACCATCGCCCAAGAGCAGCGCACGAACATCGCCCTCACCACCGGCGACGAGGAGGACTTCGTGGAGACGCTCCTGTCGGGCCTCACCGCCTACCCGCGCTACTACGCGCACATGGCGGCCAAGAACCGGCAGGGCCCGGCACCGATCGATCTGTCACCACCGGCACCGGTCGACCCCGTCGAGCTGCGTCGCCGCATCCATGCGGGAGAGTGGGTGGTCGACCTGCGGGATCGCAGGGCGTTCGCCCAGTCGCACCTCGCCGGGACGATCAACGTCGAGATCGGCGACAGCTTCGTCACCTACCTCGGATGGACGATCCGTTGGGGCACCCCGGTGACGCTGGTCGGCGACACCGCCGAGGAGGTCGCCGATGCCCAACGCCAGTTGGCGCGCATCGGCATCGACCGCCCAGCCGGCGCTGCCGCCGGCGGTCTCGAGACCTGGGCAGCGGGCGGCGACCTGCGCTCGTACCGGAGCGCCACCTTCGCCGACCTCGCCGTCGAGCTGAACCATGGCGGCCTGAGTGTGCTCGACGTGCGCCGACACGACGAATGGCACGCCGGGCACTTCGACGGTGCGCTGCATGTACCGCTCGACCAGCTCGAGGACCGCATGGACGAAGTTCCGACCGACGGGCCGGTGTGGGTGCACTGCGCGTCGGGGTTCCGGGCCTCGATCGCCGCGTCGTTGGTTGCCCGTGCCGGCCGGGAAGTGGTCGCGATCCACGACGAGTGGGACGAGGCGTCGGAGCACGGCACTCTTGTGGTCACGCGGTAGCCGGCCATGGACGCTGAGGCATGGAACCACCGGTACGCCAACAGCGAGCTGATGTGGACGGCCCAACCCAACCGTCTCCGAGTCGACAGCGCGATAGCGTCGATCACGTTGCCGCCGGACGCGCCCTCGACTTGGCCGCCGACCAGCGCCGCTACGCCGTCTGGCTGGCTGACTATTGACCGTCCGGGCGCTTCTGGCGACATCGATCCACAGGTCATCATCGGTGCCTGCAACCCCCAGCTCGCCCACCGCGCCTTGGTAGCGGATCCGAGCGTCGCGACGCTGCTTCCTTGCAACGTTGTCGTGCGCACCGAAAACGGCCGCACGGTGATCGAAGCACTGGACCCGACGATGATGGCCACCTCGGGAGTGCCCGAGCTCGCCGAGGTCGCCGACGATGCGAAACACCGCATCGAGATCGCGCTTGAGGCTTTGGCGGGGGCGTGAGGGCCGGCGTCTTCGCCTGTCCGTCCTGCGGCAGGAAGAGAAGCGCAGCGCCTCGGGGTCGCCGGTCCCTGCGAGGTGAGAACATTCCGCGGCTGCTTACGCCGACGAGCCCCGATGGCGGCGCTTCGGCCTCCGGGTGGGGCAGGCGCCGCCAGCGCGTTTGGCCTGGCGGATGAGCCGGAAGCCGTAGCCGGTGCCCACCACCCATGCGGCAGTGATCAGCGCGCCGGCGACCCAGATGTGGTCGCGCAGCACGATTCCGGCCGAAGTCCCCGCCAACACCGCCGTGATCGCCGCCAGACTGAGCGGGAGGTGGCACGGACACAACAGGAACGACCACAGCAGCCACCCCCGGCCGCGGCGTTCCAGGGCAGAGCCGAGGTCGGTGTGCGCCGCCACGTCGATGCGATCGTCGAGGCTGGTTCGATCTCTGGACGTGAGCGGCTTCGATGACATCACGGAGACACGCGACGTCTCGCGGTGTCCTCTGTGAGCGCCTTGATCGCGCACACGTCGACTGTGCCGCGAAGGCGCTGCACCGTCGCCACCACGACGACGCTCGCCACCGCAGCGACCCGTCCGGTGAGCGCCGGGCCGGTCAACGCGGACACGCGAGGGTCCCCGCCGAACCCGACGAGCAGCAGACGCGTCATTAGACACATCGGCATCACCCGCGCCGGATCGACTTGAGCCAAGAACGTGGACCGTTACGGGGTGCTTCCTGCCGTGAGGCGCACTGGCAGCGGGCGCTCGGCTCAACATCGCCGAGCACCTGCTCGATGTGCGCGCCACATCCGGCGTAGGTCGGTCGTTGACAGGTTCGGCATTCCACTCGTCTACACATACCCCCAGGGTATCGGCTACCCAGGGCACAGCGGTGCCGAAGCGTTGGGGAAGCCGGAACCAACTGCGAGGACCCGTCATGACCTGGCCCTGCTCCGCACGTGTCGAACGGCCTTTTGGTGGGTGAGCCGGTAGATGACGGCCCAGGTGACGACGAGGACCGAAAGAGCGGCGGTCGCCTGGTAGAGAAGGGTGGATCGGTCGGTGCCGGCGAATGCAGCGTGCAGGGTCGTGAGCCAGAACGTCAGGTAGCTGATGAGGTGGATGGCATGCCAGACCTTGCGGGGGAGGCGCTTCATCGCTAGTGACGTGGCTTCGACGACGATCAGCGACCAGGCGGCGATGACGCCTAGGGCGACCGCGCCGGGCTTCCAATCCGACGCGTAGGGGATGGCGAGGTCGGCGAGGGTGAAGGTGACGTAGCTGTCTGCCACGAGGGCGACGAGGTGGATGGCGACGAAGCCAACGGTGAGACCGCCGAGCCAGCGGTGGAGATCGAGGAGCCAGATGGGCCGGCGGTGCTCGGGAAACGCCTTGGTCGACAAGACGATGCCCCACAGGACCACAGCAGTGAGTAGGAGCCACGCGACGATGCCAGAAGCTCGAGCGACGTACCACCAGAACTGACCGTTCATCGCGCTCCCGCATCGATGAGCTCGAGGTCGGCAAGGTCATCTGTGCGGAGAATGTGGCCGTCGCTGGTGATCGCGAAGCCGCTGAGTCGGTGGCTGTCCAGGTAGGCGATCACTGCCTCGCTGCCAGCGAGTAGTGCACCGGTGGCGAACGCCTCGGCCCGCCATCCGTTCGCTGCGAACACCGTCACCGTCGCGAGGTCCGTGTCGGACTGCGCACCCGTGGCCGGGTCGATGGCGTGGTGGCGATGTCGGCCATCGCTTTCCCACCTGCGGGAGCGAGTGCTCGACGTGGCGACGCCGCCATGGTCGATCATCGCACGGCACAGCGGCGTCGGATCAGGGTCTGCACGCTCGATGTTGATGCGCCACCCATCGGGTTCCGGGGCGGTGCCGGCGACCGTCAGGTCGCCACCGATGCTGACGAGAGCGCCGTCAACTCCGCACTCCAGGAGGAGCGCCACAGCCATGTCGGCCGCGAGACCCTTGCCGATGCCGCCCGGGTCGAGGGCGACGCCGGTCGGGATGGTGACGGTGAGTCGGTGAGGATCCACGGCGATCTCATCAACGTGTCCGATGCGGTGAGGCCCTGATGGCAGGACCGTGGACATCGTGGGGTCGAGCTTGCTGGTGGCATAGCCGATGGCCACGAGGATCGGCAGGAGCGTGGGGTCGTAGCGGCCCTGGGTCAGATCCCAGGCCTCTCGCATGATCTCGACGAGGGCGATCGTCTGGGGAGCGACAGCCACCGGGGTGCCGGCATCGTTGTTGATCCGGGTGATGTCACTGTCGGGGAGGAAGCGGCTCCAGAGTGACTCGAGCCGATGGAGGAGACCGATGGCTCGATCGACCGCTACACCGGCTTCGGGTTGGTTGACGATGATGTGGAGCCGACAGGCCATCACCGTGCCCCGGTGTTCAGTTACTGCCACTGGTCGACGCTGCCGGTGCCTGGGCCCGGGATGAGGCCGGTCGGACGGTCGGACGTGCGGTGAGCTTGGTCGCCGCCCCGGTGGACGGAGCGACGGTGGTGGCGACCGAGCCGGGAGTGCCGGCCCGGTGTACCACGACGACGACCTGCGGCTGGGCGACCAGGCCAGGATTTGTGGCGGGGACCGGTGCCGAGGCCTGGCGGGCGTTGTGACCCAACACCCCGACGAGACCGAGCATCGTGGTGGCTCCGAGCCCAGCTGCCGCGATGCGGGATCCCTGTGCGGGATGCCGACGCTTGGTACTGCGACCGCTCGTGGTGCTGCGACCTCTGCCGAGGTTCGCCACCCGGGCCTGTCGGGCAGCTGCGCTGGCGTCGTCGTCCTGGAGGGGGGCGGTGGGGAGTTCAGTCATCGGAGTCGCCGCCTTCGTACTCGTGGTCCTCCGACTCGTGATCCTCCGACTCGTGATCCTCCGACTCGTCGTCGTCGGACTCGTGGTCATCGTCGCCCTGGGGGGTGGCTGCGGCGGTGGAGGGTTCGGTGACGTCCCCGGCCAAAGCGCCATCTGGGCCGACGGCGGCAATGAACTCAAGCGTCCTCGCGCCGTTCGTGAACGTGACGGCCACTCCGTCGCTGGTGGTCACCGCACGGGTAGCGGTCCAACCGCTGGCGGGTGTGACGAGGTCGACGCGGACCGTTCCGCCACTGGCCGAGACGTCGACGGTGCCGGCTGCGTCGACGGTGAAGCGCTGGGACCCGGCGGGGGCGGCCGGGTCGGATGCGAGTGGGTTGCCCTGCTCGTCGAGGTAGACGTCAACTACCTGGGTGGCAGCCGGAATCAGATCGCCGGCGGCGGCCACGGTGCCGACCTTGCTCATCAGCGCTGGCAAGGATGCCGAGGTTGGCGCCGATGGCGAACGTGCTGGCAAGGCCGACGGCCACGATCGAGGCAGCGGTGATGAGCTTGGTCCGGCCGCTGAGCCGGTCTGGGTTCTTGGAGCTGGTCATGTTCTGACCGTACGAATGGCCGTGCCAGCAGCTCTTCAGGACAAGGTAAGGGTTAGGCCAGGAACCCCGTAGGCGACGATGCCGGCGTGTCAGGCTGCCGCGGTGCGCTTGTTGTTGGTCGAGGACGACCCCACCATTTCCGGGCCCCTGATGGAGGGGCTCCGCCGGGAGGGCTTCGAGGTCACCCATGCCCAGACCGGGGCGGAAGCGCTCGTTGCGGGGCCGGTCGATCTGGTCCTACTCGATCTGGGCCTCCCCGACCTGGAGGGCCGGGTGGTGTGTCAAGAGCTCCGCACCCGGGGAGCGGTTCCGATCATCGTGGTGACCGCTCGGGGTGCCGAGATCGACCGGGTCACTCTGCTGGACCTCGGTGCAGACGACTACGTGGTGAAGCCCTTCGGTTTCCGAGAGCTCGTGGCACGCATCCGTGCCGTGCTGCGCCGTGCCTCCTCTGAGGGCCTCGCCACTGGCGAAGATCGAGGTCGGGGATCTCATCGTGGACCGTCGAACCCGCACGGTCACGCATCGGAGGCGATCCGTTGCGCTGTCGCCGAAGGAGTTCGACCTGCTCGTCTGCCTCGGCGAAGACCCTGGCGCGGTTCGGAGCCGTGAGCAGCTCATGCACGACGTATGGGACGAGCACTGGTGGGGCTCCACCAAGACCCTCGACGTGCACATCGCCTCGCTCCGCAAGAAGCTCCAGGCTGACCTGATCGAAACCGTTCGATCCGTCGGGTACCGGCTGAAGGTGCCCGACGCCCCATGACGCGGCGACTCCTGCTGAGCTACGTGGCCATCACGATCGTGGTGCTCGCCTTGCTGGAGGTGCCGCTCGGCATCTTCTACGCCCAGCGCGAACGTGACCGCTTCACCGCAGACGTCGAGCGCGACGCGACCGTGATCGCCACGATCTACGAGGACGACCTCGAGCTCAGGCGGATCCCAGACCCCACCGCCGCCCAGCGCTACCGCGACCGCACGGGCGCTCGGGTGGTGGTCGTCGATGCCGCTGGCATCTCCGTGGTCGACACCGGAGCGACCCCACCTCGAGACTTCTCGACTCGACCGGAGATCGCCACGGCGCTCACGGGGGCGCACGCCACCGGCATCCGCCGATCCAACACCCTCGACACCTCGCTGCTCTATGTGGCCGTGCCCGTCGCATCAAGCGGCGTGGTGCACGGTGCCTTGCGCATCACCCTCGATGCAAGCAGGGTCGACGCCCGGATCTACCGGTTCTGGGCAGGGTTGGCAGGGATGGCGGTCGTGATCACAGCCGTCGTCGCGCTGGTCGGCTGGGCGCTCGCACGCTCGGTCACCCGGCCGATCCGCCAGCTCCGCGAGACCGCCACGAGGTACTCGGGCGGAGACCTGTCCGCCGAGGACGGACCGGTGCTCGGCCCGCCGGAGATCCGGGAGCTTGCCGCCACGATGGACACGATGGCCGTTCGCCTGGAGGCCTTGATCGCCGAGCAGCGATCGTTCGTCGCCGACGCTTCACACCAGCTGCGAACCCCGCTCACCGCCCTCCGGCTCCGACTCGAGAACCTCCAGACCCGCCTCTCCGCCGAGGATGCTGCCGAGTTGGACTCCGTGATCGAGGAGAGCGCCCGACTCGCCACACTGGTATCGGACCTGCTCCAGCTCGCCCGAGCCGACGAACACTCGCCGGTCGAAGTCGTCGACCTACGCGAGCTTGTCGCCGACCGAGCCGACATGTGGTCCGCCGTGGCCGACGAGCGCAACATCACGATCGATGTGCGAACGCCGGGTGTGGAGGTTCTGGCTCGTGCTGTGCCGGGCGCCGTCGACCAAGTGCTCGACAACCTGTTGGACAACGCGCTGAACGCCAGCCCCGACCTCGCTGTCGTTCAGCTCGAGCTCATCTCGGGGAGCACCGAGCACGTGTTCACCGTTGCTGACCAGGGTCCGGGGCTCAGCGATGACGACAAGGAACGGGCCCTCCACCGCTTCTGGCGTGGCGATGCCTCGACGCCGGGCACCGGTCTCGGCCTGGCGATCGCTCGGGCCCTCGTCGCCGGGTCCGGCGGCAGGATCGAGATGACAGATACATCAGGCACTGGACTCCGAGTCGCAGTCCACCTGCCTGCAGCAGACCCACCAGAACCGGCCGCGTCGCCACCGGCGCCCTGAAGAGCGCCCATTCGCCTCGTGCCAGGTCCATGGCGGAACGTCGCCCAGCCGCGGGAGTCGTGTCGCAACGACTTCTCCCGACTCGTCCTCCGTGGTTGGACGAACGTCCGGGTGCTCGAATCAGCTATTCCGGGCCGTTCGGGGGGAGTCGCCGGAGCAGGAGGCCGATGATCTCGGCCCGTGCCACGTACGGATTGCGCCAGACGCGTGAATCGCTGGAGGCGTCGCGATTGTCGCCGAGAAGGAAATAGTGGGCTTCTGGCACGTCGAAGGTTCCCCGATAGGTCGAGGGGGTGGCGTGCGGCTCGGCTATGAGATGCCCGTCGACCCACACCTGGCCGCCCTCGAGCCGCAGGTGTTCCCCCGGCAACCCGACGATCCGCTTGACGATGCGACGTTCGAGCTCTCGCGAGTCGACCGCGACCACCGCACCGCGACGGGGCCGATGCCCCCGGCGGGGCCGAATGGTCCACACGAGTTGCCCGTCACGCAGGCCCGGCGCCATCGAATCCGATTGGATGCGAGTCAGCCACAAAGGCTGGTGTGGCATCAGTGGTGGTGCGCGTGGCCGCCCTGGTGGTGGTGCTCGTCCTCGCCCTCGGCGTACTTGTAGAAGTGGACATAGGCCGCGACGTAGTCCCGGGCTGACTCGAGATCGTCGACGTCGAACGACTTCTTGCCCTGGCACGCGTCGAAGCGCTTCTCCAACTCGGTCCAGCGGTCGTCGGGAATGAGCCCGCGCAGTGGTTCGATCGTCCCGGCCTCCAGAGCGGCATCGGCGGCCACCACTTCGGGCGGTAGCTCGGTGCCGGTCGGCTTTATGCCGTCGAAGCCGGCGCCCTCACCCGCCCGGTGGACACGTACGAGGGTCTCCAGAAACCCTCGCTCGGCCAGCGCAGTTCTTTCGCCGCTGGCGGCCAGGGCGGCGTCGAATGCGGAGCGCACCTCGTCCTCACCGTCGGCGTGCACCCACTTCAGGGCATGGTTCACGTTGCCGGTCTCCAGCGCTCGCCGAGCATCCTGCACCGCAGGTCCTTCCTCGGTGTCGCAGTGGGCGGAGGCGGGCTGGATCAGCCTGGCAGTCAGGGATCGGGCGGTGCCAGCGAGGCAGTCGAAGAGATCCATGGTGACTCCTTATCGCGGTGGTGTTGCCCGGATGGCGTCACCCTAGTGCTGGCCGATCGCCCCGAGGGGTTGCGCTTGGTGGCGTACCGGGACGTCGGGACCCCTGGCCGATGACGGTGGATACGCTCGGCGCCATGCCCGGCACAACTCCAACGGTGGACCCGGACGCGCAGCAAAGAACACTCGTCCGGCTGATGCTGCTCTCGGTGGCCGCCGCGGTGGTCACCATCGCGCTCAAGGTTGCAGCAGCGGCCTTGACCGGCTCGGTGGGCTTCCTCTCTGACGCCATGGAGTCGATGGTGAACCTGGTGGCCGCGCTGGTGGGGCTGTGGGCCGTCCGCCTCGCTGCCAGACCACCTGACCTCGCCCACCACTTCGGGCACGGCAAGGCCGAGTATCTCTCAGCGGCAGTCGAGGGAGGCCTGATCTTCGTCGCCGCAGCAGCGATCGTGTGGACGTCGGTGCCTCGCTTGTTCGATCCCGTGCCCATCGAGCAGGCCGGCATCGGACTCGGCCTGTCGACGATCGCCGCGGTCGTGAACCTCATCGTCGGTGCCATCCTCGTGCGAGCGGGGCGACGGTCGCGGTCGATCGCCGTCGAAGCCGATGGGCGTCACCTGCTGACCGACGTGGTCACCTCGGTCGGGGTGCTTGTTGGCATCGGACTGGTGGCGATATTCGATTGGTACGTCCTCGACCCGATCGTGGCTCTCCTGGTCGGCATCAACATCCTCTACACCGGCTACGGACTGCTCCGGCGGTCTGCGACTGGTCTGCTTGGCCTGTCCATTCCCGCCGACGAACTGGACCGGGTCGAGCGGGTGCTAACCGAGTTTCGCACCCGAGGGTCGGTCGACTTCCACGCCCTGCGGTCTCGTGAGGCAGGACGTCAGCGGTTCATCTACGTGCACCTGCTCGTGCCTGCCGACTGGACGGTGAAGCGCGGCCACGATCTCGCCAACGAGTTGTCGGCCGAGATCGACGGTGCTCTGCCCGGAGCGCAGACATTCGTGCACGTGGAGCCGATTGGCGATCCGTCTTCCTACGACCACGACTACCTGCCACCGCTGTCGCCCTGATTCCGGTCAGCCTGAAGAGCGGTGATGTTGGGTGTCGGTACCGGTACCGGCGGAGGAGCGCGGGCGAGCCGTCCGAGGGTCGCACAGGTGATCCTGGTCTACGCGAGGGCTTGGGCTCTCGGTGCGGCTCGGGCCTGGTGGAGTCATGGCTGTGTTTCCATGACAGGGTCGGCGGCGTCGATGTCGGGTTCGGATTCGAGGTCGAGACGGGGCAGGATTCGGTCGAGCCATCGTGGGAGCCACCAGTTCGGTTCGCCGACGAGCGCCATGGTGGACGGCAGGAGGACCATGCGCACGATGGTGGCGTCGACGGCGATGGCGGTGGCGAGGCCGATGCCCATCATCTTGACCACTGGGTCGTCGCTGGCGACGAAACCGAGGAAGACGCTGATCATGATGAGGGCGGCGGCGGTGATCACCTTGGCGGTGGCGCCGAGGCCTTGGACGACGCTGTCGATGTTGGTGTGACCTCGGTGATGTTCCTCGCGTATGCGCGACAGGATGAACACCTCGTAGTCCATGGACAGGCCGAACAGGATCGCGAACATCATCATCGGGACGAACGAGGCGATCGGGACGGCTTCGTCGAGACCGATGAGCGACCGTCCCCATCCCCATTGGAACACGGCCACGACGACGCCGTAGGCGGCACCGATCGAGAGCAGGTTCAAGACGGCTGCTTTGAGGGCACGAGGATCGAGCGGAACACGATCATCAGCAGGAGGAACGACAGCGACACGACTGCTGCGATGAACCAGGGCAGGCGTGCGGCGATCTTGTCGGACTGGTCGATGAATCCCGCCGTGGGTCCACCGACAAGTGCGTTGGCTCCGGAGATGCCCGTTGCGGTAGGGAGCAGGTCGTCGCGGAGTCGGTGGACGAGGTCGGTGGTGGCCTGATCTTGTGGTTTGGTGGTTGGGATCGCCGTGATGAGTCCGGTGTCGCCGGAGGCGTTCAGTTCGGGCGGTGAGACGGCCCGGACACCTGGGTCTGCGGCGACGGTGGCATTGAGGCGGTCGAGCACCGTGGGGTCCGGGTCGGTGCCGAGGTCGACGGCGATGAGCAGCGGTCCGTTGAACCCGTCGCCGAAACCGGTGGCGAGTAGGTCGTACGCGCGGCGATGGGTGGTCGTGGTCGGGTCGGAGCCGGCGTCGGCTTGGCCGAGGCGCATGTCGAGCATCGGGATCGCCAAGGCGACGAGCACGGCGGTGGCGGCGATGCCGGTACGCCACGGGTGGTGGGCGACCCATCGGGCCCAACTGACCCAGCCGCTGTGAGCGGTCTCGGTCGACTCGCGGACCGTGCGGTCATGCTTGGGCAGGACGCGGTGGCGAGCAACGCCGAGCAGTGCCGGCAGGAGGGTGATCGCGACGAGCACGGCAACGGCGACGACGATCGAAGCGGAGTAGCCGAGAGCGGCGACGAACGGGATCCCGGCGAATTGAAGGCCGAGGATCGCGACCACGACCGTGCCACCAGCAACCACGACGGCTTGGCCCGCGGTGGCGTTGGTGCGGCCGATCGACTCGTCGACGTCCATCCCGTGGGCGAGGTGGTCACGGTGGCGACTCAGCACGAACAGCGCGTAGTCGATGCCGACGCCGAGGCCGATCATGGTCCCTAGACGTGGCGCGATGGACGGGATGTCGATCTGGCCGCTCAACAGGCCCACGATCGACAGCCCGGTTGCCAACCCGGCAACAGCGACGCCGATCGGCGTGACCGTTGGGAGGACGGCGCGGAAGGCTACGAACAACACGACCAGTGCGGCGAGCATGCCGATCATCTCGGCGGGGCCCTCGGAACGTTCCTTCAACACGGTCGGCAATTCGCCGCCGAACTCGACCTGCACCCCGCCCTGTTCGGCAGGAGCAGCGGTCTCGAACAGGTCATCCAACGTGGTTCGCCCGAGGTCGGCGGTCGAGCCGGCGAACTGCACGGCGGCGAACGCGGTCGAGCCGTCCGGAGAGATCGAACGTGGACCGGCGAGCGGGTCGGTCACCGTGAGAACACGCTCGAGGGCCGCGACCTCCGCGATCGATGCGTCTATCGCTGCGGCCGCGGTCGGGTCGGTGACGGAGCCTTCAGCGACGTTGAACACGATCATCGCCGTGGCCCCGGCACGTTCCGGGAACCTTTCCTCGAGCAGGTCGACGGCCGCTTGCGACTCGACGCCAGGCACCCGGAAGTCATCGACTGCATCGCCTCCCATGGCTCGGTTCAATCCCACCAAGCCCAGCACCCCGACCACCCATGCCACCAGCACCAGCCGATGGTGAGCGGCAACCCAACGACCCAACCGGTACAGCCCGTTCGACATGACGCACCTCCTTTGGTCAAGGTAAGTGCAGTCACTGCAATAATGCAACCTATGCCGAAATCGAAGTACGATGCCGAGATGGCCGAACCGACCGGACTGCGGGAACGAAACAAGCACGAGCGGCGCCGTCGACTCGAAGATGTCGCTCTAGACCTGTTCGAACGGGACGGCTTCGACAAGACGACCATCGAACTGATAGCGGCCGAAGCAGGTTTGGCGCCCCGGACGTTCTTCTCGTACTTCGCGACCAAGGATGATCTCGTTCTCGGCGACTACAGCGAACGTCTCGATCGCATACTCACCGAGCTCGATGAGCACCCCGAGGAAGAACCCGCCTGGGACGCACTGCGGGCATCGTTCGCCGCGGTCGCCTCCGACTACGAATCCGAAGAACACCGCATCCGACGACGGTTCACGATCATGGCGAACAGCCCTTCAGTGATCGCCCGAAGCCTGCACCTCCAGGCCGGCTGGGAACAGACGCTCGCCGAACGCCTGGCGGCACGGTCTGGCACCGGCGTCGACGACCCCACACCCCGCTTGTTGGCAGCGATGGCGCTTGCCATCATGCGCGTCTCGCTGCAGCACTGGCTCATCACGCCGAACGCACCCGCACTACCGGAACTGGTTCAACACGGTTTCGCCCAACTCGCCAGCGGCCTCACCCCACCGTGACCCATCAATCCGTTGGGTCGGGCCATGGATCTTGAAGACCGGAACTGAGAGGCCACCTCATCGACACGGTCCTCGAGAATCGACTGGCGTCGATCATCGACATCGACGAATGCCTTGCTTTCGAACTGCCGATCGGAGCGAGCTCCTATCCAGTAGATCGGCCGGCGGTCGTGATCCCGCCGAAGACGATTCGGGCCAGCTCGCCGAGGCGCTCTCGAGGATCGCTCACCGTGCCGTCGGCCCAGGCCCGCATCGACGCCTCGAACGTGCGGCCGAGCACCTCCACCATCCGTTCCACCGGAATGTCAGAGCGGACGCGCCCTGCGCCCACGCCTTCGGTCAGGCAGCCCTGGACCTGGGCGAACACGGCCGGCACGGCGGATCCCCCTGGCAGGACGGCGTCATGGCGGATGGGAAGGCTGTATACGAACCTGGCTAGGCGCTCGTCCTCGAGCATGCGCTCCATGCACGCAGCGAGGACCCCCAGCACGTGCTGCTCGATGTCCTCGGCGGCGGGTGGAGCGACCTCGGGGGGGACGGACCCTCCGATCAGGCGTTCGAACAGCTCGCCCAATATCTGCTCGCGCTCGGCGAAGTGCTTGTAGAACGTCGCCCGAGACACGCCCGCTTCCTGCGCGATGTCCTCAACGCGCACGCCGACGTAGCCGCGTTCGTCGAAGAGGCGCAGGGCGGTGTCGAGGATTGCGGTCCGAGTCTCGTCACGGCCACTGGTTCGTCGAGCTCGTCCCCACGCGGGTGCACCACTTGCCATCACACGAGTATAGACACGTGTCGCATCCAGTGGTAGACATGTGTATACGCACACGTATCCAGGGAGGCCCCAGTGGCACACCACCTTGCCAAGCACGCAATCCACGTCGTCTTGATCGTCAGCGCGCTGGTCATGCTCCAGGTCGCCGACGTCCAACTCGGCGCAATCGCGCTGGTCGCGCTGCTCGCCCTCTGCCTCCTCGCGTTCGAGGGTGGTCGGTGGCTGCTGCACCGCCGCGACGCTCAGCGCGCCGCCGCACCGCAGCGCCGGTCTGCAACTCTCCAGCACTGATGACGTCGGCCTGATGGGGCGGCGGTAACCAACTCAGAAGGCCCAACGCCACGCTACGCCTGTCACCTTCATGGCTTCATTGCCCCGGTGATGGTTATGGCGCGCCGTTGTCGACGATTCTGCCGTCGCGGATCGTGACCACCCGGTCGGCCTCGGCGAGGATGTCGCGGTCGTGGGTGACCATCACGGTGGCGACCTGGCGTTGATGGGTCTGGTCGCGCAGGAGTTGCACGATCTCGCGGGCGCGAGCGGCGTCGAGGGCCGAGGTGGGCTCGTCGGCGAGGATCACTCGTGGTGAGTTGATCAACGCTCGGGCGATCCCGACGCGTTGTCGCTCGCCGCCGGAGAGTTGGCCGGGTCGTCGGTCGGCTTTGTCGGATATCCCGACCGCGGCCAGTAGCTCGGCTGCCGTGACGCGTGCCGTTGCCCGGGGGATCCCGGCGAGTTGGGCTTGGTACAGCAGTTGGTCGGTGGAGGTCAGTGCTTCGAAGAGGTTCGACTGCTGGAAGACAAACCCGAGATCGCGGCGGCGGATCGCGGCGCGCTCTCGTGGTGAGGCGGCCGTGATGTCGCTGTCACCGATCACGACTTGCCCGCTCTCTGGCGTGCGTAGCGCACCGGCGACGGCGAGCAACGATGACTTCCCCGACCCTGATGCGCCGCTGACGGCGACCAGCTCGCCGGCGGCGATGGTGAGCGACACGTGGTCGAGGGCGTGGACGCGCTCGTCACCGTCGGCGAAGGACAAGCACACGTTGTGGAGGGCAAGGGCGTTCATGCTGCCGCTCCCAGAGCGATGATGGGATCGACGGAGGTGACCTTGCGAACGCCGACCAGCATGCCGACGGCGCCGGAGACGATCAGGATCGCGGCTGCGCTGAGCACCGTGGCGAGGTCGAGAGCGAACGGCACCTCGCCGCCCTCGATCAGCTTTCCTAGCCCGAAGCCGATAGCGGCGCCGACCGCAGTGGCCGCGGTGAGCACGATCAGGACCTGCCCGAGCGCGTCGCGCAGCACTGCACCCGTCGAGGCACCGAGCGCCTTCTGCAGGCCGATCTCGCTACTTCGCTGGATCGTCCACACCGTGAAGAACGAACCGAGGATCATGGCCGATATCAGGTACATGAAGCCTCGGATGAGCGACATCGTCGACGTTTCTGCGCTGTAGCCAGGTGAGCCGGCGTAGGCCTCGGAGCGGGTCACGATGTCGAGTCCGGCGGCTGTTCCGGCTCGCTTGAGTTCGTCCGAGTTGCCGCCGTCGATGGCGACTACTGATGCGGTGAGTGCGCCGTCTTCGGGGGCGAGATGGGAGACCTCACGCCAATCCGGCAAGGTGACGTACACGGTGTCGACGTGGCCGTAGGTCGCCGTCGGGGCGACCCCGACAACGCTGAGGGTGACCGTGCTGCGATCGATGGCAAGGGTGTCGCCGACGTTCACGCCCTGGTCGATCAGTCCCTGGCTGATGACCGCCGCTCTCGCGGGTGGGGGGCCGTCGGGGAACATCTCGGCGGCGATGAACCCGTCTTCGGCCAAGCCCATGAGGGCCAGGTCGACGTTCAGGTCGTGGTTGCTCGTGGCGTTCACCAGCGTCAGCCCGAACGGTTCGGCGGTGGCGCCCGGCACGGCACTCAAAGCGGCCACCGAGTCACCGTCCACCGTTGAACGCGAGAACGTGCTGTCGGCCCCGCTCTGAAACGCCAGGTGCGTCACCGGCAGTGCCCGTAGGCCTGAGATCCCGTCATCGACCAGGCCGGTCGCGAGGCCCGACAGCAACACGGTTAGCACGGCTACCAGCGCGATCACCGAACCCATCAGAGCGAAGCGGCCCTTGGCGAAGGAAAGTTCGCGCAAGGCGAGGAACATGTTGGGCGTCTCCTGACACGGGCCCGAACTTCGCGACGCCGCGTACCGACGTGGCCATCGAATCGGCCGGGCTGATCCTCGCCAGCTCCGACCCGCGCGCTGTGGTCGGCATCATCAAGCTGTTCAAGGCCGCGTACCGCAAGAGCCTCCAGAACCTGTGGTGGGCCGCCGGCTACAACATCTTGGCCATCCCCATCGCAGCCGGAGCGCTCCAATGGGCGGGTATCACCATGCCCCCCGCACTGGCCGCCATCTTGATGAGCATCTCCACCATCGTCGTCGCCGCCAACGCCCAGCTCCTGCGCCGTGTCGAACTACGACCCGAGGCGATGGCAACCGACGCAAGCGAGACAACCGGCGCGCCAGATCAACAGATGGAAGGAACGAAGACGTGAACCGCCACGAAGCACATACCGGCTCGGACCGAGGGCTGCTCATCGCGCTGGCGATCTGTTGCGCCGGCCCGATGGTGTTGATCGTGGTCCTGACCTCCGTGGCAGGCATCGCACTCGGTCCAGCCGCAGCGGTGTCGCTCGGGCTCGTCGCCGCAGGGGTGTGCGTCGCCGTCATGGTCCAACGCCACCGAGGACCCCAGCACCGGCCATCCGAAGACACCGACGCCCCGACCTCACACCGCCGGGATCACTCCGGCGGGTAGGGCTCGAACCCGTTCAGGTCCTGCTGTTCGCGAACGTAGCCGATGATCAGGTCGATCTCGTCTTCGTCGAGCCCGGCCACCGGTTCCATGTCGCCGAACTGCCAGTGGTGCGCACGCGTGCCCTGGGTGATCGCGGCCCGGAACGACGCATCGGGATGGTGGTCCAGTGCGTAGACCTGCGACAGGTGCGACGGCCCCTGGTCGGTGCCCCGTAGATCGCTGCCATGGCAGGAAGCGCACGACTGCTCATAGAGCGCCGCGCCGTCGATGGCGGTTGCTGCCTCGGGGTCATCGTCGCCGCCCGAGCACGACACCACCGCAACCATGGCTACGGCAGCCACGAGGACGGCTCGTGCCCGGTGCGAGCGCTTGGACGTCGAAGTGGGCTCCACGTCGAGACGGTACCTCCCGTCTGCGGGAGTCGACCTCGTTTCGACTTCCGGCGACGGAGCGTTTTCGCAGTGGGCTGCCGGCCAGCTCCGCCGAGCTGGTTCGAACCTGGTGCCGAGACAGATGCGTAGGCTCCGAAGGGCGATGGAGCTCGCCGACGAAACCGCCCACGGTGGGCTGATGGCTCCTACGAATCGAGGAGGAGCGATCCATGCCGACAGTGCTCGTCGCAGTGGCCGGAGCTCTCGGTGCGGTCCTGCGCTATCGCATCGGGCTCGCGGTCGGGGTCCGGACGTTTCCGTGGGCGACGTTGGGCGTCAACATCTCCGGCTCGTTCCTCCTGGCGTTGGTCCTCACCGGGCCTGCGGTGGCGCGCTGGCCGACCGTCACGAGTACCGCTGTCGCCGTCGGGTTCCTCGGGGCGTACACGACGTTCTCGACCTTCGGGTACGAGACGTTCACCCTGCTAAGGGACGAGCGGACCGCCGAGGCCGCGGGCTACGTGGCCCTGTCGCTCATCGGCGGACTCGCCGCAACCGGCCTCGGCTACCTCGCCGGTCGCGCCGTGACCTAACCCGCCGCTCCAACGGATGAGGCGGGTCTCGTTGCCTGCCCTCACTCGTGGGGATGGTGGTGGTGAAGGTCCGGGACGTGGGGGTGGTCGTGCACGAGGACCTCGTCGTGGGTGTGGCGATGGCTGTGCCGGCCGACGAACACCGCGGCTCGGTCGGGGTGGGCATGGTCGTGGTGGTCATCGGGGTGGGAGTGCTCGTGGTCGTGGGAGGTTCGCTCGTGGCGGTGCCGATGACCGTGGGCCGAGTCGAGTGACAGGCCAACACCGACCGCGGCGAGGACGATCGCGGCGAGTTGTGTCCCGGACACGGTGTCGCTCAGGAACAGCCATGCCCCGACCGCGCCGATGAATGGGGCGGTGGCGAAGATGACCTGGGCCCTGGCTGCGCCGAGGTCGCGTGCACCCTTCACCCACCAGGTGATGGACAGTCCGTAGCCGGTCGCCCCGATGACCAGCGCCCCGAACAACCCGCCGATGGTCAACGCCCCCGTCCCGTCGGATGCGATCGTCACGCCGAGCACGGCGTTGACCGATCCGGCCACGAGTCCCTTGGCCAGCACCACGGTCTCGGGCGACAGATGTTCGATCCGTGCCGTCACGCAGTTGTCGAGGCCCCAGCAAGCGCACGCGGCCGCGACCAGCAACGCGCCGACGCTGACCGTCCCGCCCGGCGCCCACACCAGCAGCATCCCGGCGGCCGTGATCAACCCAGCGGCCAGCAAGACACGACGGCCGAGGTGCTCACCGAAGAAGAGCCCGGCGAACACGACCGTGGCGACCAGCTCCAGGTTCAACAAGATCGACGCCGTCGATGCTCGACCCGGGCCAGGCCAAGCACCAACAGCGCCGGACCGATGCCCCCTCCGGCGACCACCGCCACCGTGAGCGGAGCCCATCCGTCGCGCAGCGCGGCGCGATCTGGTGGCCGGCGCAGCACCGACGGCAACACCATGGCGGCAGCGCCCAGGTAGAGCAGCCCGGCGAGGAGCAGCGCCGACATGTCCGTCGCCAGCACCGATGCGGCCGGCGCGGACGCGCCGAACAGCGCGGCCGCTCCCAGAACCCGGAGCACACCACACGTTTCACTCACCAAGTCTCTCGCCTCGTTCGCCGAGCGGTCCAGAGTCGGAGGATCTTGATGCGCTGATGTAATCAGTGGATTATGATGATCAGATGGAGATGATTGCTGTCGAGACAACCGAGGTGGAGGTGGCGGCTCGGCTCTTCCACGGGCTCAGTGATCCCACCCGGTTGTCGATTCTGTTGGCGCTGCTCGATGGTGAGCTTCCGGTCCGTTCGATCGTTGAGGCGGTGGGCACGTCGCAATCCAACGTGTCGAACCACCTTGCGTGTCTGAAGGGCTGCGGGCTGGTGGTGGATCGGCCGGGGGAGCGCAGGCAGGTCTTCTATGCCATCGCACAGCCCGAGGTCGTCGAGCTGTTGCGGGCGTCTGAGCGGCTTCTCGCCGAGAACGGTCAGCGAGTGCGACTGTGCGACAACCCGATGATGGGTGAGCGGTGATGGCCGATGCCTGCTGTGGCGGACCGCCGCCCTCGGCGCCCGACGAAGATGGTGCCCATACGGTGCAGTGGCGGGCGCCGGCGGCGGTCATCGCGGCGCTGGCCTGGCTCGTCGGTGTCATCGCCGGTTTGAACGACCTCGGAGCTCTCGCCGACGGCGCCTTCATCTCTGCTCTGGTCGTCGGCGGGGCCACGTTCGTCCCCGGCGCTCTCGCCGCGCTGGCTCGGCGGCGCCTCGGTGTCGGCTTGTTGATGACGGTGGCCGCCATCGGCGCGACCGTGCTCGGCCAGCTCGGCGAGGCCGCGGCCCTGGCGTTCTTGTTCTCGGTCTCTGAAGCGCTCGAGGAGTGGGCGATCACCAAGTCGCGACGGGGACTTCGCGCCGTGCTGTCGTTGGTGCCCGACGCCGCGACGGTCCGCCGTGGCCACGACACCGCTGAGGTGCCGGTGGGCGAGATCGTCGTGGGCGATGTGCTCGTGGTGCGGACCGGGGACCGCCTCCCGACCGACGGCCGGGTGGTGGAGGGCAGCTCCTCGCTCGACGTCTCGGCCGTCACCGGCGAAGCGATTCCTGTCGAGGTCGGAGTCGGCGACGACGTGCTGGCGGGCAGCGTGAACGGCGGCGGTCTGCTCGTCGTGTCGGCGACGGCACCTGTCGCCGACAGCACCCTGTCGCGCATCGTCCGTGCCGTCGAGGAGGCCCAGGACCGCAAGGGCAACGCGCAGCGCCTGGCCGACCGCATCGCCGCACCGCTCGTCCCCGCCATCATCGGCGTCGCCGCCGCGGTCGCGGTGATCGGCGCACTGGTGGGCGATCCCGGATTGTGGTTCGAACGTTCGCTCGTGGTGCTGGTGGCGGCGTCGCCGTGCGCGTTCGCCATCGCGGTGCCGGTCACGGTCTTCGCGTCGGTGGGATCGGCCACCAGGGCCGGACTGGTCATCAAGGGCGGTGCCGCACTTGAAGCGTTGGCGGCCGTGCGGGTCGTCGCGCTCGACAAGACCGGCACCCTCACCCGGAACCGACCGGTCGTCATCGAGACGGTCACCTCCGCCGGATCCGGCCCCGACGACGTCCTCGGGGCTGCGGCGGCGCTCGAGGCCCAGAGCAACCACCCGCTGGCCGCCGCCATCACCACCGCGGCGCGAGACGCCGCCGTCACGTTGGCACCCGTACGGGACCTCGTGACCCTCGCCGGCCACGGCCTCGAAGGCACCGTGAACGGGCAGCGGGTGCGGGTCGGCAAGCCCGGCTACATCGCCGCCACGACGCTGACCGACGATGTGGCTCGCCTCCAGGCCTCAGGGGCAACGGTCGTGCTCGTCGAAGTCGACGGCATCACCATCGGCGCCCTCGCGGTGCGCGACGAGCTGCGCCCCGAAGCCGGCGCCGTGGTCAGCGAGCTGCGATCTGGGGGCATGGCCGTGGCGATGCTCACCGGCACCAACCAGACGACCGCGTCGGCCATCGCACAACAGGCACAGATCGACGACATCGCGGCCGGTCTCCTCCCGCAGGACAAGGTCGAACAGATCACCAGGCTCAGCGAGTACGGCCCGGTCGCGATGGTCGGCGACGGCATCAACGACGCGCCCGCGCTCGCGTCGGCCGCCGTCGGCATCGCAATGGGTGCCGCGGGGACCGACGTGGCGATCGAAGCCGCGGACGTCGCGATCATGGGCGACGACCTCGGCCACCTCCCGCCACTGTTCGAACACGCCCGCCGCACCCGGACGATCATGGTGCAGAACCTCGTGTTGTCCGGGTCGATCATCGCCGTCCTCATCCCCGTCGCCGCCCTCGGATGGCTCGGACTCGGAGCTGTGGTCGCCCTGCACGAGGTGGCCGAGATCGCGGTCATCGCCAACGGCCTGCGCGCTCGCCGACCTGTCGCCGCCCCGACAGCAGGCGAACACCAAACCCACCGACCCACACCCGAGCATGCCCATGCCTGAACGACCCCGCCGCTCCGACGCTGCGATCCGCGCCTGGATCAGGACCGAGCTCGCGTCCGCTCGGGCCTCCGCAGATCCGTGGCTCGAGCTCGAGCGGGCCCACATCGTGTCCCAGCCCTACGCCGTCCTTCACACCCGGGTGCACCTGGCCATGTTCCGCCGAGCCCTCACCGACCGAAACGAGAAGGAGACGCTGGGACAGGTTGTCCGCATCGTCGTCGCCGGTCCCGGTTCACTCGCCGGCCGATACCCCCGAGGCAACATCGGCACCACCGCCATGGGTCTCTTCGAGACTGCCGACGTGCCACCGGACCTGGCCCAACTGGAGCGCTAGCCCCCAGGGTCATCCACCGAAGGACCAGGAGGTTCGAATGGAAATCTCGTGCGCTGAATGCGGATGCCTCGTGGAGCGAGGCGTCATCACCCGCCCTTGCCAGACCCACCCAGACTGCTGCTGTCGGGACCTCGAGCTACGAGCTGAAGACCTTCCGAGATAGCTGCCACGTCGACAAACCGACGAAAAGAACTATGAAGATCACTTGACCTTCGAGTCGGGTCGAAGCCTTACGGTGAACTCATGACCACCACAGAAGCCCGGCAGGGCCGGTACCTGATCGCCGAGGCAGCCGAACTCTCGGGCTTCGCCGCAACGACCCTGCGGTTCTACGAGGACGAGGGTGTTCTCGCCCCTGCGACCCGAAGTGCAGCGGGATACCGAATCTATGGCGACCGCGACGTGGAGCGACTCCGCCTGATCGCACGAGCCAAGGAGCTCGGATGCACCTTGGAGGAGATCAAGGGCCTCGTCGAGGCGTGGGACGCCGATCAGTGCGCCCCGGTGAAACACCAGCTGCGAGACCTGGTGTCATCGAAGGCGATCGAGGTCGATCGGCGCATCGCCGAGCTCACCGAACTCGGCCGCCAGCTCCGGGCGACCTCCGCGACGCTCGCGGTGGCGCCGGTCGATGGGCCCTGCGATGGCACCTGTGGTTGCGCCACCAGCCCCGCATCGTCCGCCGAGTCCCTCGGATGTGGGTGCGGCAGCACCACCTGTGCGACGGCGAGCTCCACGGTGGTTTTGGGGGCATCGATAGCCACCGGCGCGACGTGTTCGTTGGACGGCGGGCAGATGGTCGAGCGGATCGCACGTTGGCGACGCCTCCTGGAATCGGCCACCCGACGCGCCGAGACGCCCGACGGAGTGCGGTTCACGTTCGACTCCTCAGACACGCTGGTCGAGCTGGCCGGCCTGGTTGCCGCTGAGCAGGAGTGTTGCTCGTTCTTGCCGTTCGCCCTCACCGTCGACTCGGCAGGTACCACCCTCGAGGTCGCTTCGCCGCCCGAGGGCGCTGCTTTGCTGGCCCAGGTGTTCGGGGCAACGTCGTGAGCGCCCCGGCCCCCAAGAGGTCCGCCGCAGGCACCATCGGGTTCGGTGTCGCGGCCTGCGCCGCGTGCTGCGCCGGCCCGATTGTCGCGTTCCTGGCTGCCGCGGGGCTGCTCACCGCGGGAAGCGTCGCCATGTTCGGACTCGCTGGTCTGCTCGTGACGATCCCCGCCGCGGTGTGGTTCCGACGCCGACGCGCCACGAAGACCACGTGCGCCGCCCCGGACGTCGTACCGGTCGAGCTCTCGACGCGGCCAGCGAACACGACCACCGATCCAAGCCGAACCGACGGTGCGACCGTGACGACGAGGTGACCCGTTGGCAGGTCCCGGTGGTACTGGGCGCAGTCGCCATCGGCTTGATCATCGGACTCACCACCGACGTCGGCGACCAGGCCGAACGCCTGGTCGTCCCGGCGCTGGTCGCACTGCTCGCCCTCACCTTCGCCGGCGTCCACGCGGATGCGTTCACCGACGCGATCCGCCCACACCCCCGCACCGCGTGGGTCAGTCTGATCATCAACTTCATGTGGGTGCCCCTACTGGCCGGCGCGCTTGGCTGGGTGTTCTTGTCCAACGACCCGGACCTGCGCATCGGTCTGGTCATGCTGCTCGTCACGCCGTGCACCGACTGGTACCTGGTGTTCATCGCGACCGCACGAGACAACGGCGCACTCGGCGCCGCTCTGCTGCCGGTGAACCTGATCCTCCAACTCGCGCTGTTGCCGATCTTCGTCGTCGCGCTGACCGGCACCGCCGCTGACGTCCCCATCGGAGACCTTCTCGTCAGTGTCGCGGTGGTGCTCGGTGTCCCACTCGCCGTTGCGGTGGGTGCCCGGTTCGCAGCGACGAAGGCCGGGGCCAGCGAACGTCTCGACTCGCTCCTCGACCGATCAGGCACGGTCGGACTCGCACTGCTCGCAGTGGCGGTCACCGCGATCTTCGCCGCCCACGCCCAACTCGTCGCCGACGAACCCGCTGCGCTGCTGCGGCTTCTCGTTCCGCTCCTCGCGTTCTTCGTGGCCGCGTACCTGGTCGCCAACATCGTGGCGACCCGCCTGGACCTCGCTCACCCCGAGCGGGTCACCCTCGCCATGACGACGATGGCCCGAAACTCACCGGTCGCCCTCGCCATCGCCACCACCGCGTTCCCCGATCAACCGCTCATCGCCGTCGCACTCGTCTTCGGCCCCCTTCTCGAGCTGCCCGTCCTGGCTGGCGCTTCCCAACTCTTGCACGACGCACAGAAGTTTCGACCTCGTAGGCGAGTCGAACGACGCGAGGCGGTCGCAGCACTGGCCCCTGCTGCCGGACGAAGCCGAACGAGTCGGAACCGATGGCGCGATCGAATCCGTCTCGGATCATCAGGGGAAGTAGCGACGTCTTCGCGAGCTGCGATCGCCGACCGGGCGGCGAGCCGACGTGGCAACTTCGCTTGGCCCGAAGATCATCGAGTGCAACAGGTGAGGCACCATGGTGAGGGCATGCTGCGGCGACCCGCGTCCTAGGGTTGGGAATCCTTCGGCGGCGACGGAGCGCCCCCGGTTTCGGTAAATGACTTCTACTATTTCTTCTACTGTGCCACCCGGTACAGCGGTTTACAGGATGGTATGGAGATTGTAGGGTGAATCGAGAAACCCCAGCTCAAGGGCACTATCTGGTACGCATTGGTACGGGTTGAGAGCAAGACCATTTAGCTCATAACCCGAAGGTCGCAGGTTCAAATCCTGCCCCCGCCACCATGTGAAAGCCCAGGTCACCGACCTGGGCTTTCGTCATTCTCGGACCGGCGTCACCGGCGACGTCTACCGGCTCGTCGGTGGTCGAGTCTGTGACCTGGGGTTACGCGAGCAGCGGGCCGGTAGACGTCTACCGGTCGGCGGTGGCGATCATGGTGGCGAAGCGGTCGGCCGCGGCGGCGCTCATGCCGGGCAGCAGGTGCTGGTAGGTGTGCATGGTGAAGGCGGGGTGTGCGTGGCCGAGGCGTTCGCTGACGACCTTGACGTCTTCTCCGGATGCGATGAGCAGCGATGCGTGGGTGTGTCGCAGGTCGTGGAACCGCACCCGAGGGACCTCGGCGCTGGTGACGATCCGCTCGAAGAGCTGGCTGATGGACTGGGGGTTGAGGTAGCGGCCGGCGGTGTTGCAGAACATCCAGTCATCGATGCCGCCGGGGAGCCCGTCGCGCTGGAGTCGTCGCCGCCACGTCGACAGCAGAGCGACGGTGCCGGCGTCGAGTTCGATGCTGCGTCGGCTGGTGCGGGTCTTGACGCCGAACTCGACGGGTTGGCCGCCGACGCATTGGAGGGTTCGGCGGATGGCGACGCGTCGCTGCGCGGCGTCGAGGTCGCACCACTTGAGTCCGACGATCTCGCCGGCGCATGCCGGTGTGGGCGGCGAGGTGGAGGGCGGGGTAGAGGCGGTGGGGGCGGGCGGCGTCGAGGAATCGGGCCAGCTCAGTGTCGGTCCAGGTACGTGCGACGGCGTTGCCGGCTCGCGTCGGGCGCAGGTGGGCCGCGGCGGCGACGTTGCGTCCGACGAGCTCGCGCTGCACGGCGAGTTGGAGTGCAGCGCGGATGATCATGTGCACTTCGCGGACGGTCTTGGGTGCGAGGCCGTCGTGGTGTCTGCCGCTCAGTCGTGGCGAGTTGGCCGTAGAGGTTCTCGAGGTGGTCGAGACGGAGACGGCGCAGCGGGATGTCACCGAGGGCCGGGTTGATGTAGCGGTCGACGAACCACGCGCCGGTAGGCGGTGGTCGCTCGGACCTGTCGCCGCTTGCGAGGCAGCCAGGTCTCGGTGAGGAACTCTCCGACGGTGATCGAGCTCCGGCCTTTGGTGGTGGCACGTCGCGGTTGGCTGCGAGTCGGGCCGCCAGGGCTTCGGCCTCGCCACGGTCGTGGCCGGCGGGGTGCCATCGTCGACGTTCTCTGCCGGTGAGTGGGTCGAGGCCGTCGTAGGCGACGACGTAGAAGCGGTCCTGGCGTTGGATGACGTAGCTCATGGCGTCAGCGTGAACTGCTTCGACGCCAACCAGAAGGGTTGGATGGTTGCGAGTGTGACCGAAGGGCGGATGCCGGCGTCGAGGCCTACGGGTCGGCGGGTTCAGTCCGCGAGCTTCGAGCCGGATCGCGGCGTGATGCCGTGGCGGAGTGCCTCGGTCATCGTGTTGCGAAACGCCCGGGAGGTGGGTGCTTTGGGGCGGATGCTGTCGGCGCCGTGGAAGAGGCCGGGCAGGACGTCGAGCTCGCAGGTCACCCCGGCTCGTCGGAGACGAGCGGCGTAGGTGACGGCCTCGTCGTGGAGCAGGTCGATGTCGCCGACGCCGATCCATGCTGGTGGAAGGCGGCTCAAGTCGGTGGTGCGTGCCGGCGCGGCGTAGGGAGCGGTCGTCGTTTGGGGTGGGGCGGTGTCCGAGGTAGGACGTCCACCCGAACCGGTTGGCGGCAGGGGTCCACGAAGGATCGCGTTCGGGGCGGTGGTCGCAGGGGTCGAGCGGTCGTCGAGCATCGGGTATTCGAGAGCTGGAAGCAGATCGGGGCCTGCCGCGGTCGTGCGACCTGGCATAGGACCGCGGCGAGCATGCCGCCGGCGCTGTCGCCGCCCACAGCGATTCGGCTGCGGTCGACGCCGAGGTCGTCGGCGTTGTCGTGCAGCCAGCACAACGCGCCGTAGCAGTCGTCGAGCGCAGCGGGGAAGGGGTGCTCAGGGGCGAGGCGGTAGTCGACGCTCGCGACGAGCAGGTCGATCTCGTTGGCCCAGTGGCTGCACTTGGCGTTGCCTTGCTCGGGTGAGCCCAGGACGGTCCCGCCGCCGTGGATCCACACCAGCGCGGCCGATGGGCGTGTCCGTTCGGATCGTTGGTAGGTGACGATCCGGATCGGGCGCCCATCGGCGCTGGGCACGTTGGTCGATGCGATCGACACGCCGCGTGCGACGGGGAACTCGACGTTGCTCATCCTGCGCATGGCCTTGAGGTGACGGGGTCCGCCGGGGGCGACGGGGAGGAACATGATCGGGGTGCGCAGGTCGGGTGCGACCGTACGCAGCGCAGCTGCGTCGCGGTAGAGGTGGCGGGCACCGACGGCGCCGGCCGCGACGACGAGCGCCCATCGGACGTACGTCGCTGGTGGGATGACTCGGGATCGGCTCATGACAGTGGTGGCAGATGACCGAGCGGATCACGTCGCCGCGGGCGACGGCTTCGAGCGCGTCGTTGACCTCGTCGAGCCGGATGCGTCGGGTCACCATCGAGGTCAGGTCGAGTCGGCCGGTCTCGGCGAGCTTGACGAAGCGGGGGAAGTCGCGCCGCACGTTGGCCGAGCCGTACATGCAGCCCATGAGCCGCTTGTCGTTCGCCATCAGGTCGACTGCCGAGAACGTGACGGTGGCGTCGATGGCGTCATGCCGATGAGGACCGCGGTGCCGCCCTTTCGGATGGTGGCGTAGGCCTGGCTGATCGTCTCGGGTCGCCCGAGGACCTCGAAGGCGTAGTCGGCGCCACGCCCCGCGGTTGCGTCTCGGATCTGTGCGACGGGATCGCCGGCGGCGGGATCGACCAGGTCGGTGGCGCCGAACGCCTCGGCCTGGCGGCGCTTGTGGTCGAGCGGGTCGACGGCGAGGATCCGCGCCGCGCCGGCGATGCGAGAGCCTTGGATGACGGCTTGGCCGACGCCTCCGCAGCCGATCACCGCGACGCTCGATCCCGGCTGGACCTAGGGGTGTTGAGCGCTGCGCCGACACCGGTGGTGACGCAGCCGATCAGCGACCTCTCCGCTGGGCAGGTCGGTGCGCACCGCCACGACCATCGCCTGGTCGGTGATTAGCTCGTCGGCGAAGGTGCCGAGCCCCGAAATGCCGGTCACCCGTGAAGCCGTCGCGGCGCTGGCCTCGACTGGCGGACATCACCGCGCCGCCGCCTTCGCAGAGTTCTGACCGGCCGTGGAGGCAGAACCAGCAGTCGCCACAGGCGGGGATGAACGAACAGTGGACCCGGTCACCGACCGAGACCCGGGTGACCGACTCGCCGATCTCGATCACGGTGCCGGCACCCTCGTGGCCGAGGATCACCGGCAGCGGATAGGGCAGACAGCCTTGGCGGATCAACAGGTCGCTGTGGCACACCCCGGTCGCGTCGATGCGCAGGCGCACATCGCTCGGACCGAGGCCCGGTGGCGTCAGCTCCTCGATCGTGAGCGCCTGTTCGTAGTTTCTCAACACCGCTGCACGCACGAACCGGAACCTCCCGAAGGCCAGTGACCCACCGAATATTCGTGTACTGTACGCATCTCGCTACCCGCCGGTCGAGGAGGTCGTCGTGACAGAGGTGGATCGCCTGTTCGACCCCGAGATCGTCGAGTGCCCTCACGCGTACTACGCCGAGCTGCGCGAGCTGGACCCGGTCCATCGCGTTGCTGGCACCGATGCGTTCGTCGTCTGCCGTGCGGATCTGATCAAGGAGGTGGTGGGCGATCCCGGCCGCTTCACCAGCACCACCGGCGAGTTCCTGTACCGCGATGAGCACGGCCAGGTCGGGCTGCGGCCGCCTCTGGGGTTGGCCGGTCATGACGAAGACATCCCGGCGATCCTTGCGACTGCTGATCCGCCGACCCACACCCGCCAACGGGCGCTGCTGAGCCGCATCCTCTCGACCGGGGCTATGAAGGCTCGTGAGGACGAGTACCGCCAACTGCTCGACGAAGCCCTCGAACCGGCGCTCGAGGCCGGCCGGGTCGAGTGGATGAGCGAGGTCGCAGAGCCGCTCCCGATGCTGATGGTGACCCGCCTGCTCGGCGTCGCCGACGAGGAGGCCGCCGTCCTCGGGGCCTATGGGCTACGCCGCCGTCGAGCTCATCGGCGGCTTCGTCACCGAGGCCGACGCCCCCGACCTCCAAGCCAAGCTCGTCGAGCTCGGCCCCGCGATCGACGCGCTCACCACGCAACGCCAAGCGGCCGAGCCCGACACGTCGACCATCATCGGCCTGTGCGCCCGCGCCCTCGCCGACGGACAGATCGACGAGCTGGAAGCGATCGGCCTCCTCGCCGTCCTCCTGTCCGCCGGCGGCGAGTCCACCACCAGCCTCCTCGGGGCCGGCGCGCGGATGCTCGCCGAGCGACCCGACCTCCAGGACCGGCTGCGCGCCGACCCGTCGCTCATCCCGACCTTCGTCGAGGAGGCCTGCCGGGTCGAACCGCCCTTCCGCGGCCATTACCGGCGGGTGGTCTCCGACACCACCCTCGGCGGTGTCGCCCTGCCGGCAGGATCGCGACTGGTGCTCGCCTGGCCGGCCGCCAACCGGAGCGACGACCTGGGAGGCGACCAGATCGACGTCGATCGGGCCAACGCCCGCCAGCACCTGGGTTTCGGGTGGGGCCTTCACCTCTGCATCGGCGCGCCACTCGCTCGCATGGAGGCCCGGGTCACCTTCGAGCAGCTCCTGTGCCGCACCCGATCCATCACCGTCGATCCCGACGCCGAGCTCCGCCACCATCCGAGCCTCATGGTCCGCCGACTCACCAGCCTTCCCCTCGTGCTCGAACCTGCAACCTGACCTTCGCCGCCTACGCGGCACGACGCCAGCGGCAGGCGGCACCGCCAAAGGGCCGAGCCGTCCGACCTCTCTCGATCAGGTCACTGTCATGCCCGATCCTGAAGCCCTCACCAACCAACCTCCACGAGGCCCCGGCCGACCGCGCGTGCTCGACGACGCCGACGTCGTCGATGCGGCGTTCAGGGTGATCGAGGAGCACGGGTTCGCCAAGCTCTCCATGCGCGCTGTTGCCCGGGAGCTCGGCGTTCCGACGATGACGATCTACGGCTACGTCCCCAACAAGACAGCGCTCGACGCGCTGCTCATCGACCGCATCCTCAGCGAGGTCCGAATCCCCGAACCAGTGCAGGGCACGTGGGACGAACGCCTCCTCATCCTTGTCTGCGACGCCCGCCGAACCCTCGTCGAACGCCCCCAGCTCAACGCGCGCCGAGCCGAGCTCGGCGCAGGCGCGCTCGCGCTGCTCAGCAGCGGTGGCTTCGGGCGAGAAGCATCACGCCTCGCCGACGGCGTGATCGACCTCCTCCGCCAGGGCGGCTTCCGACCCGACGATCTCCACGACTGCTTCACCACCCTCTTCATCTACGTCACCG